>CAIJOU010000134.1 GCA_903822375.1 Candidatus Hydrogenedentota bacterium | reverse complement strand
GTCCGACCTGCTTTACGCCAAACTGAAAGAACTGGGCGTGCCCGTTCAGTACGAGAAGTTTGAAGGCTATCCCCACACGATGGATATCGCGCTTGAGGTGAACGTCCGCTGCCAATGGTTCATGAACCACTTTTTTGACAAGTACCTGAAGGCGCAGAAATAGCCCGTCCTTCGCTTTCCCGGCAAGAATGCGGTGTCACGCGGCCGCGGGCTGGCCTTTGCCCTTGGTCTGAACCAAAGTGGTCACAAAGCCGAATATGCGGTCCAGAATACCGTTTATCTCTTCCGCGGTGTATTCCGCCCGTGCAACACAAATGCGTCTGACGTGCTTCATTTGAAGGCATCCTTGTATTCATTGGCCAACGCTCCCCGGCATTATTGCACAACCTTTGGGGCGGCGTGAAGCGCAGCAAGGCGCACCGTCTCTTGAACCCTTGACTGAAGACCGTTGCGCTGCATTGCGGTGCAGTGGGGGTATCCCGCGAATCAGTCCTCACGGATAGTCCAGTTTCAAAAGCAGGGACCGGCCGTTCACCGTGACCGTGCTTCCATCCTTGAAGAGTTCCGTCTTCTCGTCCATCCGGTTGTCCCCGTTCAGGTCGAGCCAGATGCCGTCGTCCCGGTACAGCGCGTCATGGTTGAATTGCTCGAACGCGACGGCCGTCACGGTCTTTCCGTTGATGTGAAGTTTGGTCTCATGGTGGCAGACGGAGTAAAAGCGGATGCACGGTTTGCTGCTTTGGTTGTTGGGCCACTGCCAGATCTTGTACGGTCGGCGCACCGTCTTTCCGTTCGGCAGCACCACGGCCACGTCGAAATCGACGTTTGCCGAAATAATCACCGGCGGGCCGTCATCGGTCAGGTCCCCGTTGTTGTTCCGGTCAAAGTAGCCGTACCAGGGTGACTTCTCGCTTTCGTCAATGGCAAAGACGAAACGGTTGTCCTCCGCATTGCCCAGCCTAAGATAGCCGTAGTACACCTTTTTCGAATGGTAGGGAGGCTCCGCGGAGAGGGTCTTGCACGGCCGCTCTCCCGTCGACTGCGCATCCGACTGTCCGGCACCCAGCCCCAGCGGAAAGCCTTCGGAACTGTAGTCGAAACCCACGTCTATGCTCAGTTTAAGCACGCCGTCCGATGTGCCGTTGTCAGTGGGTGCGGTTGCGGGGGCCGTGGCTTCCGGGGCGGGCGCGCTGACCGCAACCGGGGTGGCGACCGATTCGGGACGGGATTGTTCGGCCCCGTCACCCTGCTCCGAAGCGCCCAAGGCCTTTCGGACGGCCTCCCCGACCGCCGGTCCACGCAGGTCTCTGGCCAGTTCTTTCCCATGGGGGTCCAAGAGAATCAGGCACGGTATGGCTTCCACGCGGTACTGCTTGGCGATTGCCGATTTGGACCAATCGCCCAAGAACATGTGCGTCCAACCCATGCCGTTTTCGGAGACGTATTTCTTCGCGTCTGCCGGGTTGGAGTCCAAGTCCATGCCCACCAAAGCGAAGCGGGGATTGTCTTTGAATTCCCCATAGACGTCCTTGATGTTGGGTATTTCCTCCCTGCAGGGACCGCACCAAACGGCCCAGAAGTCCAGCAGGACATATTTGCCCGTATAGTCGGAGAGATTGAACGCTGCGCTGTCGGACATCTTGGCCCCGCCTTGAGCGGGGCTGCCCGGCGGGTTTATGCGAATCTCCGCTGCCTGGTCTCCGGTGGACAGCCAATCCGTTTTCTGGTCCGCATACCCCGCCGCCCGCAGGGCCAACTGCCACCGCCCGGCGGGCAGCCGCGGAAAACGAAAAGCGCCCTCTGTGCCGGTTTGAACGCTCAAGAAAACTTGCGGGACGGGTTCTATCGTTGTCGTGCCTGTGGGGGATTGCATTTGGTAGGGATAGACGGTGGCCCCGGCAACCGGCTGGCCGTCCGGCGTCAGCACCCGACCCGACAATGCCCCCGACGGCCACAACTCGATGGCCAATTCGCCCCGGGCGGCGAAATACGCGAGCTTCCCCGGAAGGCGCCCGGGGATGCTCCCGCCCCGAATGGTCATGTCCTCCACGCCGCAGGCCGTGTCGGTATGGGCCTCAAGCCCAAAATGGCCCTCGTCCAACCCGTAGAACGCATACTTCCCCTCCGCGTCCGTCACGGTGCTCCACTCCTTGCCGCCGGGAGGGTCTGAAACCACACCGGTGTAGTCGGGCGCCCCATCGGCCGCCTTGTATGAAACGCGCCGCAGCACCACCGTGGCACCCGGCACGGGTCGGTCCGCCATCACGACCTGACCCGCGATGCCGACGCGCTCATTCACCAACCGGTCGAAGGCGGTCATCGGCTTTCCGAAGAAGTCCACCGTGGGGGCGTCTGCAGGGTCGGCCCCGGGGGCAGCCGAAGCGTTCTGCTTGGGGATGGGGGGCGCAGGAGGCGCGTCAACTGCGGCACGCGCTTCGGTCTTGGTGCTTGCGGATTCTCCCTGCGATGGAGCAACGGGTGGAGCGACAGGTTCAGGTACAGGTTGGGCAGAGGTATTTGCCTCCGGCTTTTTCTCCTTGCCGCGCCCCAATTCAACCTGCTGCACCAGCCCCGCCACCAGCAGTCCCCCCAGGAGCAGTGCCGCCAACAACACCATGCCGCTCTTGACATTTTCGCTCATGATCCCGTCCTCGTCTTTCGGCTGTATTTGCCGTTTCAAGGAAGACACGGCCCCCGTCAGGCGTTACACAGAAAGGATACCCTCGCGACCGGGTTTTGGCAAGACAAACTTGGAATGAAGCCCGGTGCCCGGTTTGTAAGGGCGGGTGAAGCAAAGCACAACCCACCCAAAACCATCTCAGGGATTGCGTCAAAGAAAAGGTGCACCAGGGCCTTTGTGAGGTAGAGCTTTTTGACCTGTGCGGCGGCCTTGCCTATACTCAAAACGCCGTTAGTAACCGTGCCCGACGGCGGTTAATTGGATTTATTGTTTCATTCAATTGCACTTGTTTCCCCGATAAGGGAACCCGCCCCGCAAGATCAACGCGAGAGGATAAACTGGAGGAGTCCGGTGATGTTTAAAGAAGAACGGGAAGAGACGAAATTTCAGTGGGCAATGTTGGGAGATGTGGCCGAGGGGCGCCCCAATCTTGGGCGCACCACCGATGTCGCGGTTTATCGCCTTATGCAGTTCACGCTTCGTGACACGCTCATTAAGGAGTTTGGCGTGGCCGAGGCAGACCGCGTGTTCTACGAGTCGGGAAAGACGGCGGGCAAGCATTTCTTCGATCGGCTCATTACCAGGCGGGGCGAATTCCACGAGTTCGTCGCAGAACTGCAGGAACTCCTGAAGAACATGGGCGTGGGGATTCTTCGGATTGAAAAGGCGGACTTGGAAAATTTCACCTTTACCATGACTGTCGCCGAGGATCTGGACTGTTCCGGGCTTCCGGTCTGCGATGAGGAAATCTGCACCTACGACGAGGGTTTCATTGCCGGACTGCTGACGGCCTACACGAGCCGTGAATTCATAGTGAAAGAGATCGACTGTTGGTGCTCCGGGGACCGTGTGTGCCGGTTCGACGTGAAGCCTGCGGCCTGAAAGGGCCGGACCTGATGCTCAGCGTGGAAGAGGCGCAGGTTGTCCGGGTTGCCGAGGCCATCGCCGGCCTTATTGACGGCCAGACTCCGGATTTGATCCAACTGCCGTCCGGATATCCGGATAACGAAATCAGGCAGTTTGTGAACCATGCCAACCGGTTCATATCCGAATACGGGCCCATTCAGCCATTCCTGTTTGCCCTGTCGCGGGGAGAACTTGACTATGAGGCCCCCCGCGGCCAGATGGCACTGTTGCACTGCGCCAAGAACCTCCAGGCCAATCTGCGCCACCTGACGTGGAAGACACAGCAGGTGGCCAAGGGGGACTTTTCCCAGCGCGTGGATTTCATGGGCGAGTTCTCGAAAAGCTTCAATATGATGGTGGAGGTTCTGGCGGCGAACCGCGAAGAACTTCTGCGCAAGAACCAGGAATTGGAGACCGTCTCCCAGACAGACCCACTGACCGGTCTGCTCAACCGCCGCGGCGTGGGCGAGTATCTTCGAAGGGAGACCCACCGCACAAAGAGGTCCAAGAGACCTTTCGCGGTCATGATTGCCGACATCGATCATTTCAAGCAGGTCAATGATGCCTACGGCCACGATGCCGGAGACGCGGTCCTTGTTGAAGTCGCCAGGATACTTCAGGGGCATGCGCGCGGCGGGGACCTGTGCGCGCGTTGGGGCGGGGAGGAGTTCCTCACCGTTCTGGTGGAGACGGACCTCCCGCAGGCCGTTGCCGTGGCCGAAAGGGTGCGTCTAAACGTGGCCTCCGCAGGGATCTTCCACAACGGCGCAAGCATCCCCGTCACCATAAGCGCCGGGGTCAGCATCTACCACGAGAATGAGGATGAGGACGTGGCGGCCTGCATCAAGCGCGGTGACGTGTGCATGTACAGGGCCAAGGAATCGGGAAGAAACCAGACATGGTAGATCGGAAGAGCGTCGTGTAGGGACAGAGTGTCTTCGCCTGTGTAGATC
>CAIJOU010000133.1 GCA_903822375.1 Candidatus Hydrogenedentota bacterium | reverse complement strand
TGCAGGTGCCATCTTGTCTAAACCACCACGGGAAGATAGACATGGAAGGAAGCTCCGCAACCCACTTGGGACTCCGCGGCGATAAACCCACCATGTTTTTTGATAATGGAATAGCAGAGGGTCAAACCGAGCCCCGTTCCGTTCTGCGAGCCCATTGGATTGGAAGACCAATAGGGGTCGAATATGCGGGGAAGGTCCTGCGCCGCAATCCCCACTCCGGTATCATTGACACGAATGTGCAGGTACTCCCCGTCTGTTAGAGGCAGTGGATTGTTGTTGTTTACCGCGCAGCGGTCCCCCGACACCCGAAGGGTTCCTCCGGAGGGCATCGCGTTGCGGGCATTGGCCGCAAGCTGGGCGAACACCGTGTTCATCTGATCCCAATTGAAGGCAACCTGAGGCAGTGAGTCATCCAGTATGCATTCCAGAACAACGTCCGTGCCGACGAGTTCCCTGGCAAGGTTTTCCCGGATAAGCGGCACCAGAGATGACCTGCTGTCATGAGCGCAGGGTTCCTTTGAAAGGTTAAGGAGCGCACGGCCCATACGCGCGGCCCTTTCGCAACTGTTGGACGCAAGTTGCAGATTCATATGCAGTTCACTGCAGGGCTCGGCGCACGCCAGGGCCCGTTCAAGACTCATGGTCATAATGTCGAAGTCGTGGGCCATCCCGACGGCGACAATCCCCAAACACTCCAGTTTTTGGGACTGCTGAAGCATTGCGGACAGGCGCCTCACCGTGTCTTCGGCCTTCAGATGCCGTGCAACCTGCAGCAGCGCCGTAAGCATCTTGTCCGCCACAATGGGTTTTGTGACGTACTTGTCCACGCCGACGTCAATGGAACGCACAAGATATTCGGTCTGTTCAAAGGCTGTTGTCACAATGATGGGCACATTGGGGTCCAGTTTGCGGATTTCCTGTGCCATCGTCAGCCCGTCCATACCGGGCATAAGAATGTCCGTGATAACCATCTGGGCTGGCTGCGTGCGAAAGGCTTCCAACCCGGCACTGCCACTGTCCGCGGTCACCAGTGCACCCACTCGGCGCCGGAGAAACTGGCTGAGCTGTGCGCGTGTCTCAGCGTCATCCTCCACGTAAATCACGGTGATGGTCTTGAGAAAGTCCTCGTACTGTCTTAGGTCTTCGTTCATTGCGCTTCCTGCTTTCTCTGTTTGTCCGTCTGCGGAACAAGGGGCGTAATAATCGTAATCACCGCCCCATCAGCAACATTTCTTGCCTCAATTGAACCATTCATCCGGCGGCTAATAATCATTTCTGACATATACAGGCCGATTCCGCTCCCCTGCGGCTTCGTGGTGAAATAGGGTTCAAAGATCCTCTCAAGAACTTCTTGCGGTATTCCCCCGCCGTTGTCCGTGACACTCACGCAGGCTTTTCCGTCGCGTTCGAACAATTCAATCTCGATCAGTCCCTTGGCCGGTTTGTGCGCCACGATGGCCTCGCTGGCATTCATCAGCATGTTTAAGAGGACCTGCGAATACTGATTAGAAATGCCATAACACAGGAGTTCGTCGTCTCCAACGAGGCGAATGGTAATCTGGTCGCTCCTGAGACTGGGTTCCACCAGGGTCACTGCCGAGGAAATCTGCTCCATCAGGGAAAAGTGAACCAACTCCTTGTCGGGCTGGAAGAAAGTGCGGAAGTCGTTGATTGTGGCCGACATTCTTTGAATGAGTCGATTGGCCGTTCCCATGGACTCATCCATCAGCGCCTCGTCGAGTTCATTGTACTTGTGGGCATCCTGCATGTTGGCGAGCGCAATTCCCAATGCGTTCAGCGGCTGACGCCATTGGTGGGCAATGTTATTAAGCATTTCCCCAATGCCAGCCAACCGGGATTGATGAATGAGTGCGCGCTCGAGCGCCATGTTCTCGGCAACCTGACCTTTAACCTGAAGCGCTATCGTTGCGTTGAGATCACGCAAAGAGTCTTCGGCCTGTTTGCGGACCGTGATGTCACGACTTATACCAAGCACGCCGACCAATGAACCGTCCGATGCCCAATAGGGGGTTTTGAGGGTGTCGATAAGTATTCTTCGTCCGTCTGAATAGGTGATCCATTCCTCGTTGTGACGGGGTTCACGCAGCTCAAGCATGCTCTGATCGTTTTCCCTGAAGGAATCCGCGGTGCCCCTGTCAAAAAGGTCGTAGTCGGTCTTTCCGACAATGTCCTCCTGTGAGCGACCGACAAACTCGGCGAAGGGCGGATTGCAGCCCAGATAGACACCATTCACATCCTTAAAAAAGATGATGTCGGGAATGGAGTCGAGCAATGAGCGGATCATGGTCGCCTGCCGCCGGATTTCCGCTTCGGCCTCTTTGCGCTGGGTGATATCCCAGTTTGTGCCGATCAAGCGCTGCGCTTTTCCGGCAGAATCTCGGTACACGACAGCGAGGGCGCGGATGCTGTGGACGCTTCCGTCAGGCCACATCACGCGAAACTCGGTGTCAAATTCTTTCTCGCCGCTGAGCGCCAGATTGATTTCTTTATCGCCCCTCGCCAGGTCATCCGGGTGTAGCCCTGCCTGCCATGCGTCGTAGGCGCCGCTGAATTGTTGGTCCGTGATTCCATAGAGACGGAACATTTGGTCGTCCCAAACGAGCCTGTTCTCATCGACATAGTACTCCCAGATGCCCACACCGCCCGCTCTTGTGGCCAGGGACAGGCGCTCAGCGGTCTGTCCCAGGGCATGCTGCGCCCTCACCCGTTCCGTAATGTCGTGGACGATTGAATGAACGACCAGCCTTCCTCCAAACTGGATTGTGCATGAGGAGACCTCCACATCGCGCACGGAACCGTCCGCCAGACGATGGTGGAATTCCCATTGTTTTCCCTCTCCTTTCGGGACTGAGTTTATAACCCGCAGGACCTCTGCAGCGGGCAGTGTGTTGATGTCGGTGATTCGCATCGCCCGGAACCGCTCGCGGGGATAACCATAGAACCTTACGGCAGCGTCATTGACATCGACGATCGCCGCATCCTTGGGATCAATCAGAATCATCACCGTTCCGTTCGCGCCAAACTGGTTACGGTAGGATTCCTCGCTCTCCCGCAGCATTTGCTCAGCGCGTTTACGGTCGGTGATGTCGATCATCACGCTGAGAATGAGCTCCCGTCCCTGGCTGCGTATCAATTCCCCAGAAATAAGACCGTGCAGAAGGGTGCCGTTCTTGCAGATGACATCCAACTCGACACTGCTCATGTGTCCTGTGGATTTCAGTACGTCCACCGCTTTCGAATGGCGGTCCGGATCAGCAAAGAGCCCCAACTCCGCCGTCGTTTTGCCTATAACCTCGTCCCTGGTGTACCCCGTATGGAAAAGGAAGGAGTCGTTGACATCCGTCAGGCTTCTGTCAGAGCTGAGTGACACGGCCATGAGGGCGGGATTACTGCGGAACAACCGCTCAAATCGCTGGTATGCGTCCTGCTCTTCGCTAAGGTCCTTCGACATGCCGAAAATGCAGTCCCGTCCGTCCCATTTACTGAACCAGATGTGTGTTTCCACGGGAACGTGCGAACCATCTTTCGTGACCAGTGGCAGGGGAAAACTCTCGCGTTCGCCGCGGAGCATGGCTGCAAATATCTGATTCGCCTCTTCCCGGCATTCCACGGGATGTACGTCCAGCACATTCAAATTGCCCAGTTCATCGGAATGGTAACCCAATCGGTGTTCGAAGGAACTGTTGGCAAACAACAGCGTACCGTCCGGCGTGCAGGCCATGACCAGGTCGGTCATGCTGTTGAAGAACATGTTAAAATTGGCCTCGTTTTCGTGCAGTCTCTCCTCGGCCCGTTTCCTAGCGGTAATCTCCTGTTGGGTCCCAAACATAAGCAACGGGCCTCCGTCAGCAGCCCAATGGTTCACCTTTCCATGGACTGCTACCCACACCCATCCATCGCATCTGTGTCTCATGCGCATTTCACAGGCGAAATGGTCCAACACCCTAGCAAAGTGGGCGCCCTGCAACTCATTGCTCAGCCGCAGGTCGTCGGGATGGATGAGCCCTTCCCAAACCTCGCGTGAAAAGCCCGCCGTTTCCTCCACCGTGTAACCGAGAATCTCACCCCATCGCTGATTGAATATCGTTTCTCCGGTCTGTATGTTCCACTCCCAAGTCCCAATATTGGCCCCGTCGATAACGTTTTCCATCCGTTCGCGCTCGCGCTCCAGGGATTCCCCAATACGTTTCTGCTCCGTGATGTCTGTTTCCGACCCCGCCATGCGTATTACACGACCCAAGTCGTTGCGCACTGCCTTGCCACGACCGACAACATGTTTTATCGAGCCATCCATGCAACAAATGCGGTATTCCTCCTGGAATATAGATGTCTTGCCCGCAAAATGGTCCTTCATCATCGCCGTCATCCGGGCACGGTCTTCTGGATGAATAGTCGACACCCAATCAATACTTGCATCTATGACATCCGCGCGGTCGTAACCGTGCATGGAGTTCCAGCCTTTGGAAAAATGGATTTTGTCTTCGAGGAGGTCCCAATCAATAATTCCCCCCGAAACACCATCCAGAACCAACTCGTAGCGCTGCGACTCCTTCTTTAACGCAGCAGTGCGCTCCTCCACCAACCGATTCAGCTCCCTGCGTCGAGCGACAATTGACCCAATAGTCTGGGCTGAAACCAAAGTAAAGACCAAACCCGTCAGCACCAGAATCCAACTCGCAAGGGCTGATATGGGAACGTCAAATGCGGAGGACGGAGTGGCAACAAGAGCAAAGGTCTTACCGAAAGCAAAAACGGGGACAGTCACTGACAAGTCTGCGAAATGGCCATCCTTGCTCTCTGCTTTCCAAGTGGATGCCATGAACGTACGCGTATTGTCCCCGTGCAGTTGAAACAAGTCCAACAGAACAGCGCCCGATTCTTCTGTGTCGGCAATGCTGACTTTCAACATGTCATCCATGCGCAGCACAGCCAGGGCGAAGCCGCGAAGGGTCTTGGAGGGAACCGACTTGAATACTGGATGAAACACCAACAATCCCTGCTGGTGACCCTTCTCCTGTACCAACGTTACCGGGTCAGTGGCGGTTACGAGGTCCGTACGCCACGCCTCCTCCAGCCCGGCTTGACGAATCGAATTGGAACCAAGGTCATAACCATACGCGCGCTCGTTGCCCGAGACAGGCGCGGCAAAGAGCACGGGATAATAGAAAGGGCGTTCCGAGGCGGCAACCGGGTTTCCGGCCTGGTCTTTTTCCCATATTGTGAATTCCGACATTCCGGCCGCCTGCGCCTCCTGCTCAAGTCGTGATCTGTCCCCGTCAGACACGGCCGGAACCCATTCCCACGCCTGAACCGCGGGATTCTTGGTCAAGAATCCCGCGAATTGGTCGTATTCAGCTTTCGATACAGTTTCTTTCCCTTCAAGGAACCTGGCCAAAGCCTCCAACTCTGTGCTTTCCAATGCGCTGAAAATGTTGCTGACGCGACCCGTCTGAGATAGGGCGAGTTGATAGAAAGAATTGCGTTGGTGTTCGACTTCATCCTGATAAGCCAACAGGGTGACCACCGTGGTAATCGTGAATCCAACGGCAATCACGGTGGTGATTTCAGCATGTCGCCAGCGACCGTAACCAAATCGTGTCACGCCTAAGACAAGAATAATTCCCGTGAGAATCAAAGTAAACAATATGGGTAGGAAGGTCGCGCGTGCAATAGCCCACTTCCATTGTTCGGCATCAACATCTATGGACAGAACGCTGATCACAGCTCCGCTGTAGGAGTCCAAAATCGGAACCACAGCCCTGGCAAGCGTTCCCTGCCTGCCGGTGTAGGGTCCCCTGATGCTCGTAACACCGGCATCAAAGGCACGGTGATATTCCTTTGAGACTTCCTTATAGACCTGTCCAGGGACTAAGTCGTTGCCTGCACCGGTCTCTACGCTGCTGACCAAACAGAAATACGTTCCGTCAGATCTCGGTGCCAGGAGGTGGACAAGTCTGCAATGCGGAATAGCTACCCTGACAGAGCCAAGCTGTTCTTTCAACCGAAGATAACCGGGGTTGTCAAAATCCGCCGGATTGTCCAAGAGCGTTTGGACCCGGTCAACATTGTTGCTTATAGCTCGCGCCACCAACTGGGCGTTATGGCTTAAGTCGGCGCCCAACATACTGTCGGTCACGTCAACCGCGTGCCAGATAAACAGCAGTCCAATAGCCAAATTGATCAGAAGCAGGATGCCCGTCAGGCGTGTCTTTTTCTTCATGGCATTGGATCTGTTTCTCAGTTCATTTCGGGCTATCAGCGAGTTCTCCGACCGACACAACAGATGTCTTCACTTGGAACTGTGTCCCATGTGAACCGCTCCCGAGCATGGAGTTCCGAAGACACTACGCAACCATTAATGTGGAAGAAGACTGCCCGAATCCGTCTTAGAGCCCGTTTCTACCCCGAACCCACTCATTCTGTTGTTCGCAAGATCGCCACGCATTTATCGCACCGAAATTCATGGCTTTCGAAAGAAAACTCTTTGCTGACACTCAAAAGCACCGTAATACCAATCCCGTGAGGCTCATCGCAAACCACCCAGAACAATGACAGTTCCAACGGGACTCTTCAGGTTCAAGTGGATTATAAGCCTGCGTTATGAATTTGGGGATCAGGTATTCCCTGAACTTTTCGCTCGAAATCCCCGACTATACAGAATTGCGGGGCAAATACAGCATCAAGCCATGAGCGCCTGAAGGTGGGCGACGGCGGAGAGGCCCACCGCAGTGGGGTGGTAACCGCCTTCAAGGAAGGAGACGACGTGGCCGTGGGCAATGTCACGCACTAGCCGGGTCATTTCGGCGAAGTGTTCGGCTTCCAGCAACTGGTTGCCGAGGGGATCCAGCCGGTGGGCATCAAAACCGGCGGAGATAAGCAGAAAGTCGGGGGCGAACAATTGCAGTTGTGGAACGACAACGCCGCGAACCGTATTGATCCACTGGTCGGGACTGCATCCCGGCGGCATCTGGAAATTGAGCGTAGTGTTGCCCCTGCCGCGCTCGTAGGGGAAGCCTGTTCCGGGAAACTGAGGATATTCGTGCAGGCTGATGAACAGGACTGACTCGTCCTCGTAGAAAATATGCTGGGTCCCGTTGCCGTGGTGAACGTCGAAGTCGAAAATAGCGACACGGTGCAGTCCGGCGACCTCGCGCAGCCACCGGGCGGTGACGGCTATGTTGTTGAACACGCAGAACCCCATGGCAAAATCAGCTTCGGCATGATGTCCGGGCGGCCGCATAAGCACAAAGGCATTGTCATATTCGCCCGCCAGAACCGCCTTACAGGCGGTGATACCGGCCCCGGCCGACAGGCGCGCGGCCTCCCAAGTCTTGTCCATCATCACCGTGTCGGGATCGGGATAATCCTCACCGTCCAGGCAGCACCGCTGGACCGTGTCAACATGATCGACCGTGTGCACGCGTAAAAGGTCTTGACGCGTGGC
>CAIJOU010000132.1 GCA_903822375.1 Candidatus Hydrogenedentota bacterium | reverse complement strand
GGCGTGAACACACCCTCGATCATAATCCCGCGGTCCTGCCAGTGATCGACATAAACGCCCTGGGGAACGCCCTTGAACCCGTCAATGATCTCATCAAACTCGGCCACAACGCGCGACGCGGGGTGGATGTTGAGATTCTTCCCAACGCGCCCGGATTTGTTCCCAGTCCTGTGTTTAAGCAGGAAAGCCGGGGTGAGCATGGCGCCCATGGCCAGCACGATCGCATCGGCACGGACTTCAAAACGGCCCTCCATGGAGCGCCCCCGAACTCCGATGATTCGGGAACCCTTGCGCATGAAACCGTCCACCTGATGGGAAGGCAGCAGGCGCGCGCCCGCCGCTAGGGCATCCGGGATGAAGGTCAGGTCCATGCTCTTCTTGGCACCCTCGGGACACCCGAATGGGCAGCGCCCGCGCCCCTTGCAGTCGCGCACGTTGTGCGTCAGCGGCTTGACGGCAATGCCAAGCGCATCACCGCCGCGTTTGAGAACGCGCCCGTTGCCGCCGAGCAGTTCCTCATCAAGCACCACCGCGTTGATGCGCCGCTCGACTTCTTCAAAGAACGGTTCCAGTTCCCCGTAGGCGGGCCCGCCCCATCCGTCCACCCGGTCACGGGGCGGGCGAAAGCAGGTGGCCGAATTGATCAGCGTCGTGCCGCCGACCGCCCGTCCGAGGGGAATAACCACCGGGGGGCAGCCGAAAGCCAGTGTCGCGCCGCTGTCGACGTACATGCGGGACATGCTGTCCACCACATCCCGGTGCTCTGCGCTGCTGTACTGTCGCCCCCATTCGAGAATGAGCGTGTCAATACCCGCCTCCGCAAGCATCGCCCCGGCAACGGCCCCGCCGGCACCGGTACCCACCACCACGACCCTGCACTGGTGCATGTCAAACGTCATGGCTTTATTCTCCCGTCCGGGTCATACCCCACCGCACCGGACAGTTCGGGCCGGTTAAATAAAGCCAAAAGCACAACTGTTTTCACGGCCAGGACCATCGCCCGAAAAAGCCACCAGCGATGGCGCTCAAGACGTGCCAGCAGGGCAGAACGCTTCTCGCGGGATGCCCCCAGGAGTGTGCCGAGGCTCAGTCCCGCCAGGATGGGTGCAACATTGAGCACCCGCACCAGCAGGCGCGTGCCGCACAGGGACAGGGGAGCAAGCGAACCCAGCGAACGGCGAATGTCCGCGAGACATTCCCCGCGCAAGTCCAGGAAGCCCGCAGTGAAGGCCCCACCCGGCGGCACCAGCGCGTCGCCAATCGCCAGCACTATGTCCTCCTCCCTGGGGTCAAGACACCGGTCGGCGGGCCGCGCCATGTACCAGAGAAGCCAGGTAAGCATGAAGATCGGCCCGTCGGTAAGCGCACCGATGAGATAGGCCAGATAATGGTTCGAGCAGAACAGAACGAAATACAGCGATGTGGAGCAGCACTTCGATATGAGAATGATGGGCGTCAAATGGGAGTATTGGCGCACGTCCAGATAAATCTTCCAGCAGGTCCAGGTGAGCATGCTCATCATGGACACGCCCAGCACGCGCCAGAAGGCGCCTTCCACCCCGTCGGGCGGAATCGGATAGAGCGGCAGCGGGCACAGGTGCGCCGAGACAATGTTGATGACCGGTGCTATCCAGGCCCCGCCGAAGAAGAAGAAAGGCACGGCGAAACCGAAGATGACCGCGCTGATGAGCATCCATCCCCGAAAAACACGTTCAACCGGAAGCAAGTGCAAAGATTCCATAAGGCCCTCCACTAACCCTATTTCCTGTCCCGCGCCGCCGGGAGCGGAGCCGCATAACGCCCCGCCTGTGCCGGTCAGGTCGTTCCCTGCCGCCAATTGCCGCGACGAAGCTTTGGATCGCCGTGGTGCTCCAGAAAGTAGCGTATCATTACTCCGGCATAAGTGCGCACGTTTGGACAGGATATACCCCGTTTGGCCAGAGTTGCAACTGTCCTCGGCGCCGCGTACTCGATCGAATAATCGGCATATTGGAACGCCTCAAACGGCAGGCCCGACAGCTTCTGGAAGAGCCTGGTCTTTGCCACCGGCTTCACCCAGGCGGGTGGAAGCCAAAGCAACGGTTTCATACGGCCCATGTGATCGCATGCAAGGTCCATGAACTCGCCGTAGGAAACAGGATTAGGGTCGGTCAGCAGGTACACCTGCCCAAGAGCGGACTCGTCCTCCAACAGCGCGCAGAACGCGTCGGCCACATAGTCCACGGGGCCGATATGGCACTTGGTCTTTCTCGCGTCGGGCATCAGATAGTGAAGCCGCCGCGAAACCATGGTGAGCAGGTAATAGGGCCCGTCGATCTTCTCCATCTCGCCGGTTTTGGAGTCTCCCACGACCACCGGCGGCCGCAGCACCATTGAGGGAATGGTGTCCCAGCGCTCCCGGACGAGTT
>CAIJOU010000131.1 GCA_903822375.1 Candidatus Hydrogenedentota bacterium | reverse complement strand
CTCGGAGCCGTCCTTGTTCCGAAACGAAGGGCCTATGCCTGTTTCGTACTTTGGAATCAGAATATCTGGCAAGCTCTTTGTCTGCTCAGGCTCCTGGATTCCCGCTTTCACAAGCTCCTTTATAATTATCCTGACAGCTTCTTCCTCAGATAAGAAATCCGGTGGGTTCATTACGACGCAGCCTGTTGTCCCCCTGCCTTCGCCATGCTCGAAGATTGGGGCTATCTTGAGCGCCTTTCCCTTTGATAGGGAGTCCTGAGCACTGGCCGACGCGAGGATTATAGACAACGCCGCAGTCACCTGTGCCGACTTTTTCCACGCCGATGGCACATGGCGGCGGAGCAGTTCGGGGTCCCGCATCACTTCTGGCCGCGCGGGATAGCCCGGACGGCGCTGACGCCGCACCTTGCGCACCTTGTTTATGTTCATTGGGCCCACTCCTGTCTTCATCGTATGACCGTTCTTCCATCTTCTCTGCGTTTCTTTGCGTCCTCTGCGTCTCTGCGATGAGGAACAGGAACGCATGAACGCAGAGGCGCGGAGAACGCAGAGGTCCGCAGAGGATTGGAACCTGTTGCGCAGAGTAAACGTCCCGAAAGGAGCGATCGCGTTTTGCGGCACACGGCCAAAGCGGCGGCGGCGTTGGCGCATTCCACATGGTGTGCCGCCGTAACAGTCATTATATGACCCCCTGGCCTTTCAGCCATTCGATGAAGTCCTTTACCTGCGCGCGGAGCAATTCGAGCGACTCTTTTCGGGCTGTTGCCCGGACTTGGTCGCACTGCTTTCGCCACGCGTCCTTTTCTTTGCGGTCTTCTGCCTCCGCCTGGTCACATCGCTTTCGCCACGCGTCGAGATTCTTTTGCCTTTCCGACCCGGCCTCCGGAGAGTTGGAGTCCACATCGGGGACTTTCAATTCCTCCCCTTTCTGCGGCTTGCGCTCGGGCTGCTCTGGGAATTCCGCGCGACACATGGGATCATAGAAGACGCCGTAGGTCATGCCGGGTGCCTTGCCCGACGCGCGAATTGCCCCGCCCACCTTCTCCGCAACCTCCCGGCAGTCATAACTGTTTACGGTTGAGTTGCTAGGTTTGGCGCCCAGTTCGTCGCAATTGGCGGGGGACACGTATTCAATCACCACACCTTTTTCAGAATTCACCAAGTCGGCTACAAGAGGGAAAGAATTCTGCATAAACTCGGACCCGAACATTCTACGAAGGTAACCGGAGAACTGGACACGGGGAATGAGTACCTGTTCCAGTGTCACGTTCCGCTGTGGCATGGACAGGCCCGCCTTGGCCAGTTCGTCCGAAATGAGGCGCAGCGCATCCTCCTCGGAAAGGAACGCCGGTGGCACGGTGACTATGCAACCGGAGGACCCTCTTCCCTCGCCATGTTCGAAGACCGGAGCTACCCTCACCGGAGCGCCTTCATGGGAGCCAACCCCGTTCCCGCATCCTGCCGCGAGCAGCAGGGACAGTGCGGCAGTCACCTGCGCCGACTTTTTCCAGGCCGAGGGCATATGGCGGCGGAGCAGTTCGGGGTCCCGTGCCACTTCGGGCCGCGTGGGATAGCCGGGGCGGCGCTGTCGCCGCACCTTCCGAACCTGTTTTACGCGCATCGCACCTTAACTCCTTCGTTCACCGCGCCGCGTCTTAATTTGGAGTGCGGCGGCAACGACGCCGCTTTGGCTGTCCTCACCGTCTACATTCTACTGTGTCTATGTACTCGGCCTGGAACTCGCTGGTCTTGTCGACGCTTTGCCTGGCGCATGGTAATTCATCCAAGTCGTTCATGAGATTCCAGCCAAAGCGGTGTCGTTGCCACCGCAGTCCATATGGCGCTCCGTCGTGGCACTCATAATGCATTTGCGGGAGCCATGCCCCGGCAGTTTGACACAGCAGACCATCCTCAAGGTTTCATATTGCGCCCTGCCCCTTGAGCCATTCTATGAAGTCGCGCACCTGGGCGCGAAGCAGGTTGGAAGACTTGTTGAAGGCTATTCTTAGGTCTTCGTCGTGCCGCTTCTTCCAATCTTCGGCTCTCACACGTCTTTCCTCTTTCGCTTCCGGCGAATTCAGGACGCCAACAATTGAAGGACGTTTCCTTTGCTGCTCGGAGCGCGGCGCTTCGGCGTCTATACCCGCTTTTTCATTTTCCTTGGAACGGATAGGTGTAAATGTCGAATCTGGTTCTTGGGGGAGAGGGGCCGGATCATACAGAATTCCATAATAGACGTCAGGCGCGGACTCGTTCTTCTGGATCTCCTTGCGCACCCATTCGGCCGCCTTCACGAAATTCCGCGGGGTAACACTTCCGCCAAGCCACTTTTCATTACCGCTCAGCAGAAGATTGTCGTCCTTGTATGACACATATTCGATGGCAATACGCTTTGTGGGTTCGTAGAAGTCAAAGATAAATGGTCGGCGGCCTTCGTCGAGCCGCCCGTCCCTGCATTTCTGGATAAACATCTGGGGCAAGACTTCGTCCTTCAAGGGCGCTGGTATTCCCGCTTTCGCAAGCTCCTCTGTGATGATTCGGAGCGCCTCCTCCTCCGCAAGGAATCTGGGCGGCGTAATAATGATACATCCTTCAGAGCCGAACCCTTCGCCGTGCTCAAAAATGGGTGCTATCTTCAGGGGTGCCTTCTTTGGAATTGCATCCTGCGCATGGGCCGATGCCAGCATGATGGACAGCGCCGCAGTCACCTGCGCCGACTTCTTCCATGCCGAAGGCACATGGCGACGGAGCAGTTCGGGATCGCGGGCCACCTCCGGCCGCGTGGGATAGCCAGGGCGGCGCTGTCTCCGCACCTTCCGCACCTGCTGTACGCGCATCGACCTTCCTCCTTCTATCTCCGCGCCGGAGCCCCAATGTGGCGCGCCACCGCCGTGGCAGTTTGGCGTATCTGTTGCGGCCATGCCCCGGCGTTCAAACTCCGTGCAAGGTCACTGGCGTTTCAAATATACCATGGCCGTCTCCAAACGTACAGGCGAAAAACACTGCGGCGGACCGGGCCTTGGCCCGATCCGCCGCAGGAAGTTTGTCGCGGGGAACTTAGTCGCAGAGTTCGAAGACGCCGGCGGCACCCATGCCGCCGCCGATGCACATGGTCTCCAGGCCCCATTTCACGCCGCGCCGCTTCATCTCGTGGATGAGCTGTGCGGCCAGCTTGGCGCCGGTGCAGCCGAGCGGGTGGCCCAGCGCGATGGCGCCGCCGTTCACGTTGACGATCTCCTCGTCAAGACCCAGCGTCTTGACCACGTAGATCGTCTGCGCGGCGAAGGCCTCGTTGCATTCGACCAGGCCGAGGTCCTTGACCGTGATGCCGGCCATGGCGCAGGCCTTCTCGATGGCGGGCACCTGCGGCGGGCCGAGGTAGCCCGGGTCGCCGCCGCACACGGCATAGCCGCGCAGTTTCGCCAGCGGCTTCAGGCCCAGTTCCTTCACCAGCGCCTCGCTGGCAAGGACCGTGGCCGCGCCGCCGCAGCTCGTCTGGCTGGAGTTGCCGGCCGTGCTGACGCCGAGCTTGGGCGACGCCGCAAAGGCGGGCCGCAGTGACGCCAGGCCCTCGAGCGTCGTTTCGGCGCGCGGACCCTCGTCGGTGTCGAACACGTAGGTCTTGCCCTTGGGGCCGGGAACCGTCAGGGGCACGATCTCGTCCTTGAACTTGCCCGCGGCGATGGCGGCCACCGCGCGCTGGTTGCTGCGCAGCGCCCAGGCGTCGCATTCCTCGCGGGTGATGTTGAAGTCTTTGGCCACATTGTCCGCGCACTGGCCCATGCCGCTGTAGGCGCGCGGATGCGTCTTGGTGAGCGTCGGGTTCGGCACCAGCTTGTTGCCGCCGAGCGGGATGATGCTCATCGATTCGAGACCGCCCGCGATGGCGCAGTCGATCATGCCCACTTCGATTTTCGCCGCGGCCGTGGCCATGGCCTCCAACCCGGACGAGCAGAAGCGGTTGATGGTCTCGCCGGACACCGAGTCGGGCAGCCCGGCCGCCTGCACGGCAATGCGGCCCACATTCATGCCGGACTCGGCCTCGGGGAAGGCGCAGCCCATGATGCAGTCATCAATGCGGTCCGCGGGCACGCCGGAACGTTTCACCGCCTCGGCGATGGCCGCCGCGCCCAGATCGTCGGGGCGCACGTGCGCAATCGCGCTGCCCGCCTTGGAACGGCCCACCGCGGTGCGCACCGCGGAAACGACATATACTTTATCCATGTCAATTCTCCCTTAGTTGCGCAGCGGCTTGCCGGTGGCAAGCATGTTCTGGATGCGCGCCTGTGATTTCTCAGTACCGCAGAGGCTCACAAACGCCTCGCACTCAAGATCCAACACGTCCTGCTCGGTCATCGGCGTGCCCTGGATGCGGTCGCCGCCGCACAGCACGTTCGCCAGGTGTCCGGCGATCAGCATGTCGTGCTCGCTGGCGTAGCCGGCCTGGTTCATGCCCCACACGCCCGCGCGGAACATGGCCTTGCCCGTCTCGCCCATCGCGACCAAACGCGGCGCGCGCGGCGGTGTGTAGCCGGCCTTGACCAGGCCCAGGCACACGTCCTTGGCGCGCTGCAGCTGGTGGTCGAAGTTCGGCAGCACGATGTCCGATGAGCGGAAATAGCCCAGTTCGACCACTTCGGCGCCGCTCGTGCCGACCTTGGCCGTGGCGATGTTTTCAAACGCGCGGCGGACGAGCGGAAGCGGGTCCACGGCCACGTTCGACGGGATGATCTCCAGCGCGCGCACCAGCATTTCCTTGGTGCCGCCGCCGGCCGGGATGACGCCCACGCCCACCTCGACCAGGCCCGCGTAGGTCTCGCCCGCGATGACGACGCGGTCGCAGTGCATGTTCACTTCCACGCCGCCGCCGAAGGTGTAGTGGTGCGGCGCGCCGACGATCGGCTTGCTGCAGTATTTCATGCGCATGCCCGCCCCCTGCAGCTCGCGGACCATCTTCTCGATGGCCGCCCAGTCCTGCTGCATGGCCGAGCCGAGCACCAGCATCAGGTTCGCGCCCGCGCTGAAGTGCGGGCCCTGGTTGCCGATGACCATGCCCTCGAACTTGCCCTCCTCGAGCAGGTCCACGCCCGCGCCGAGGATGGTCACGATGTCCGGGCCGATCGCGTTCATCTTGCAGTGGAACTCGGCACACACGATGCCGTCGCCCAAGTCGATCAGGCTGGCGTCGTCCAGCGACTTCACGATCCGGGTCGTTTCGGTCTTGACGTTGATGAGTTTCAGCTCGCGCGGGTTCACCGGCACGGGCTTGTAGGTCTTCGAGGCCATGTCGAAGAACAGGTCCTTGCCGTTCTCCACCTTGTAGAACGACGCCCCGCCCGCGGCCTTCACGGCCTCCGCCACCGGCGGCAGCGCAATGCCCTCGGCCGCCATGCGCTCGCACACCACGTCGAAGCCCAGGATGTCCCAGGTCTCGAAGATGCCCTTCTCCCAGGCAAAGCCCCACTTGCAGGCGTTGTCGATGTTGACGATGTCGTCCGCAATCTCGGGGATGCGGTTGCCCGCATACTGCGCCAGGTTCGCGAAGAACGAGAACAGGGCCTTCGAGCCCTTGTCGTCGCCCAGATGCATGATGCGGATCTTCTCTTCCAGATTGTCCACATTGCGCACCGCGCCCGTGCAGGGGAACTTCGGCTTCATCGGGGCCCGGTAATCGCCCGCAACCGGGTCGTAGGCCAGCACGATGCTCTTGCCCTTCTCGTCCTTTTCCTTCGTTCGCTTGTAGAAGCCCGAGCCCGACTTGTCGCCGAACAGGCCCTTCTCCACCATCTTGGTGAACCATTCCGGACCCTGCATCAGGTCGTGCCGCTCGTCATTCGGGCAGCCGTTGAACACGTTGCCCACCACTTTGTGCAGCGTGTCGAGGCCGACCAGGTCGGCCGTGCGGAATGTGGCCGAACCGGCGTGGCCGATGGCCGTGCCCGTGAGCGCGTCCACCTCTTCCACCGTCAGTTCGGACTTGATCAATTCATGCATCAGGTACTGCATGGCGAAGGTGATGATGCGGTTCGCCACGAAGTTCGGCGTGTCCTTGGCGTACACGATGCCCTTGCCGAGCACGTTCTCGCCGAATTTGGCGATGCCCGCCAGCACGTCGGGAGCCGTCTCCGGAAGCGGGATCAGCTCCAACAGCTTCATGTAGCGCGGCGGATTGAAGAAGTGCGTGCCCAAGAAATGGCTCCGCATCTCCTCCGGCATCTTCTCCGCGATCGCGCTGATCGGGATGCCGCTCGTGTTCGTGCTGACGATGCTGCCCGGCTTGCGGTGCTTCGCCACCTGCTCGAACACCTGGTGCTTGATGTCCAGGCGTTCCATGACAACCTCGATGATCCAGTCGCAGTCCGCGATCCGGGCCATGTCGTCCTCGAAGTTGCCCGTCTCGATCATGTCCGCAAGCGCGCTCACGTACAACGGCGCCGGCTTGGCCTTGAGCAGCCCCGCCTTCCCCTTGTCCGCAAACCCGTTGCGCTTGCGCCGGTCCTTCTTCTCCTCCTCGGAGAGATTGGGCGGCACGATGTCCAGCATGATGCTGGGGATTCCGCAGTTCGCGAGATGGGCGGCGATCGTTGCCCCCATCACGCCGGAACCCAGTACGGCGGCACGTTTTATTTCCCTCATGGGTCCATCACTCCTACCAAGGTTGCATCCCACGCGACCTGCCGCACGGCAGGTCTTTACCTAACGGTCATTAAACACAACAGACCACAAAATCGAAGCTAAAGCACTTTAATTGATTCTTCCACAGAACGTCGAAGACTGCTCGACCATTCCGTGAGCGTCCGCAGCAGGACGCGACAGCCACTTTTTCGCAGTTTACTCGAATTAAAGGCGCCGGTCAAGTCTGCGATTAAGGAAAAAAAGCCGTACTGCCCGCGCTGTTCCGGTCACCCAAAAGCCGACCGGGAAGCACGCTCACCAGCAAACGGCCTAATTCTATACGTGACGCTTTGAAAAAACATGCGTAGAAAAACCCGATGCCCCTCCCTGCGGTCCCCTCCCCGAAAGGCCAATTCCAGCCCCAAAGAGCACGGTGAGGAAAAGGTCGAAGCAGAGCGGGCAGGCTTGCAGAAGAGGAGGGTTTCAACCTCTTTCCTTGCACTATTTGCGCGCGTCGCGCGCAAATAGCAAGAACGCGGCAGGATGCCGCGTTCAGGTTGCGGAAGCCATGCTTCCCCCGGCCGGAGCGTGGCCCCGGCGGGGAAAAGCGGCGGCATGGCCGCATGCACTCAAGAATGGAGTCGGCTTTGGGCTCTATTTGATTCTTTTGTACTTCACCGCCAGCGACTGGCCTCTTTCGGGAATGCGCAGCACCAGATTGTTCTGAAGCTCCGCGCCGGTCGCCTCGCTGGCGGTGGTGGCGCCCTTCTCATCGGTCATTTCCACCGTGTAGCGGCCCGCCGGATTGATGGCGCTCAGGCCGGCAATAATGCCCGCCTGCGGGCATTGGTCGCGGCGGAAGGCCAGCACGATGCCCTCGTCCAGGTCGGCGCGGTGGAACTGCCATGCGGCGAACTGATCGTTCGCATTGGAGACCGGGGTGAGCGGATAGAAATCGCCGTACCAGTACTTCTGCCGGTCTTTGGCCTCGGCGATGAGTTCCTTGGCGCGGTGCATGGCAAAATCGTCGGCCAGGTAGTCGAACTGGCACAGGAGCCCTCCGGTGGAGGCGCTGCGCGCGTCGTAGGCTTCGGGCGCCCAGACGCAGGCCGTCTGGAGCGGCACATAACGCGGCAGCGTCATGGACTGGGCCTGCTTCCATTCGAAGTTGCCGCGGGAACAGTTGGTGTCGCTGCGCCAAAGCGGCACGGACCGCGAGCACATTTCGATGTCGATGCGGCGTCCGCCGCTGGAACAGTTGTCGATCCACAGTCCGGGATGCCGGGCGAGCAGTTCGTCCCACATCGCGTAGAGCCCCTCGATGTAGCGGATCTCGGTGATGCCCTGGCGGTCCGGCGCGTCGTTTCCGCGCCAGAAGGGCAGCGGGTCCATGTTGAAGTCGTTGCGGTAGACGTCAATCCCGTATTCCTCGATGCGCTGGCAGAGCAGGTCGGTAAGGAAACGGCGGGCTTTCGGGTCATTGAGCATGAAGAGGCCGCCCTCTTTCCCGCCGAAGACGAATTCGGGATGCTCGTTGGAAATCTGCGTGTCCTTGGCCACGCGCTCGGGCTCGAACCACACGATGAATTTCATGCCGTACTGGTGGCAGCGGTCGGCGATGGGCTTGAGGCCCCGGGGGAACTCCTTCGGATCGGCAAACCAACTGCCCACGCCGTTCGGGAAGTGCTTGGGGAACCACGCCGCGTCAAACCAATAGGTGTCGCAGCCGAGTTCGTGGGCGGCCTCGACGGCCTTGATCTGGCCCGCCTCGCAGGTCCAGTCGGGGCGTGCGTTGTAACGATCGAAGGTTTGCAGCGCCACGGGCAGCGCCACCGGGCGGCCCTGTTCCTGCGGCGAGCGCAGCAGCATGAGCCGGCGGAACTGGTTTTGCGCGTTGGCCCGGTCACCCTCCCAGGCCATCACGAGCATGCGCGGCGTGCGGATGCGCTCGCCGGGGTGGAGCACCAGATGGGTCAGCTCCATGCCCGCGCAAATCCGCACCGGACCGTTCTCGGCGCGGTCAATATGCGAGGCCCACTGACCCGTCCAGCCGATGGCGACAATCAGGCCCCGGTTGTTGTATTCGGTGGTGAAAAAGGGGAAGGCGCTGATGGAGGACGAGCGGCCTCCGGTGGGCGCACGGTCCACTTTCGCGCCGACCTCCACACGGGTGGTCTTGGGCAGGAAACTGGTCGCACCGCAGGCGTCGCCCTCCAGCTCATGCAGCAGCAGCGCCTGGCGCGCGTCGCCGGTCCGTTGCGCGATGTCCATCGCCTGCACGTCCTCGATGATCGGCGTGTCGGCAGTGCCCCGATTCTCAAAGTAGAGCACCCACTCCGTCGCGGGGAAACGGCTGTGCGAGAAGGTTTCGGCGGTGACGACCAGACCTGTCGCGGGGTCGCTCCAGTGCGCCAGGTAGTGGTTGTTTTCGGCATGGACGTCATGCTTCCAGCCGGACAGGAACGCGTCGGAGGAAGCGCCGTTGTACTTGAAGGAGAAGGGCGTTTCGGCGGGGGCAAAGGGAAGCCGGCTTTGGCCTTCGTCGAGTTGCCGCACCGCGCCGTCGTTCATCACGAACTGGGCGTCCGCCCAGTCCGCCTGATCGCAGCCGGGGCCGTCGCCGCCGTCGGTCACCTTGAGCACCAGTTCCCGCGCGGTATCGTCCAGCGCAATGCCGATGGGGACGGGCGCATCGCCGCCGCGCAGCACGGGCGTGCGCGCGGCCTCCTTTCCGTCGAGTTCAGCAATGAACGCGACGCTGCCCTTGCTGCCCTGCGTGTCATAGTTGTTGTCGATGCCGACGAAGGCTTTGAATTCCTTCGCGCCCTTGGGCACGGCCACATGAATTTCGCTGAAGGCGTGCGTGCCCAGGCCGTGCGCGAAATCCTGCGTGCCCACGCGCAGCGCGGTGTCCATGCAGGATCGGCCGAAATACGGCGAACTGTGGTCCTGACGGACCACGCGCACATCGATGCGGTTTGCGGCGGCGGGGCTTTCGGGTGCGCCGAAGGCCTGCGTGGTCCAGCGGACCATGTCGTCCACCATCGCTTTCGGCGCCATGACGGCGTCATCGGGCGGCGTTGCAGGAAGGTCGGTGATTTCCAGTGCCGCGGCCAGACCCGCTCCAAACAGCAGGCAGGCCAGTCCGGCACACAGTCTCATCTGTCCAAAGCATTTCATGCTGAATCTCCCTCTTGGCGCATGCGCGCGATGCCGCCATTATCGGTCCAACTGCAGCGCCGATCAATGTACGGTTCCATGCGCGGGGTCTTGGCGCAATCCCCGAAGGAATGACTTTCCTGAACACCTCTGTCTTCGGTCCCCCTTCGAAGGGGGCAGCCGCAAAGCGGCGGGGGATGTTGGCCTTGGTGCCGCCGCCGACCTTAAGGAGATGGATTTAACTCCTCCTACTTCATCACCGCCTGCAGGCCCATCTGGATCAGGTTCACATTGCACACCAACTGGACGCCGAAGATCAGCGTCAGCACCAGTACGACCCAGTTGAATGCCGACTCGGACACGTGGTCGTGCATCCACTTGCCGGTGAATGAGCCGACCGGCACCAGCGGCGAGAGCACCAGGGCAAACAGAATCACTTTCCAGTTGATAAGTCCGATGGCGCAGTAGAAGGGGAACTTGGTGCCGTTGATCAGCGCAAAGGTCCACGCCACGGTGCCGGTGAACATGGTCTTGCCCAGATTCTGCGAGAACATAAACAGGCTCACAATGGGTCCGGCCGCATGGATGAGCGTCGAGGTGAACCCCGCCGCGACGCCGCAGGCGACGCCCACGCCCGGGCCCGCCTTGTGCTCGTGCACCCATTTCATCGACATTTCCTTGGCGAGGATGTAGAGCGCGAATATGACGGCCAGTATGCCCGTCGGCACTTTGATCCAGACCCCATACTGCTCCACGCCCGCCTTGCCCACCATGTACCAGATGATGAGCGCGGGGACCGTGCCGATGAGCGACGGGATGAAGATGAGCATGACCAGCCGCCACACCTTGTTGCGCCAGTGGTGGTAAATCGCGTTCATGTCGCAGAGGATCAGCACCGGCAGCAGGGTGCCCGCCACCTTGTCCACCGGCATCACCATCATCAGCAGCGGCAGCGACAGGATGCCCGCGCCTCCCGCAAAACCGGACTTGCTGATGCCCTGGATGATGACGGAGAAAGAACAGAACAGCCAAAACATCGCCGGCGGAACGCCGGGCAGGATGAAGTCAGAAAACCAGAGCATGGGGGATTCCTTCGGGCCGGGTGCGCAAATCGCGCGTATTGTAGCGCACTGCCGCGGGGACGGGCCAACGGCAACTGTATCCCAATCGATCGCCGGGCTTAGGACTTTGGCTCCCCTGCCTGGCGTATCTCCCCGGCGGCGAGGACGTAGCCTTCGCTGTCATAGAAGACAGCCCATTGGCCGGGGGTGACGGCGCGCTGGGGTTCGAGGAGGGTGACCGTCGCGCCTGCGCGGCCCGGAATGACCCGCGCCGGGCCGGGGGTGTGGCGGGAACGCAGTTGGGCAAGGCCGTCGAAGGGGTCCGTTTGGGGCGGCATGGAACCCCAGAACAGCGGGCCCGTGGTGAATTCGCGGCAGAAGGTGTCCTCGTCGTAGCCGACGATGAGGGCGTTGCGGGCGGGGTCGAGGGCGATGACGTACATCGGCCGGGGCGCGGCAATGCCCAAACCCCGGCGCTGGCCGGGGGTGTAGCGGACGAGCCCGTGGTGCGTGCCGAGCACGCGGCCTTCCTGATCGAGGATGGGGCCGGGCGGGAAGGGGGCGGTCCGTTCCTCAACCAGCCGGGCGTAGTCGTTGTCATAGACGAAGCAGATTTCCTGGCTCTCGGGCTTTTGGCCGGAGCGGCGGTCGATGCCGCCCGCGGCGGCGCGGGCCTCCTCCTTGGTCATCTCACCGAGCGGGAAACAGGCGCGGCGCAGTTGGGGCTGGGTCAGCGGGGCGAGCACGTAGCTCTGGTCCTTGACCCGGTGCCGGGCGCGGCGCAGGGCCATGCGGCCGTCGCGCTCCTCCAACCGGGCATAGTGGCCCATGGCCACCCAGTCGCAACCGAGCACGCGGGCGCGTTCGTAGAGCGCGCCGAACTTGATCATGCGGTTGCAGCGGATACAGGGGTTGGGCGTGCGCCCGGCGGCGTATTCGCGGACGAAGCGGGTGATAATGTCGCGGTCAAAGCGGTCGACGGCGTGAAAAACCTCGTGGGGGATGCCGAGCCGTGCGCAGACGCGGGCCGCGTCGACGGCCGCGTCGAGGCCGCAGCAGGGCTCGAAGGGGGACTTTCCGGGCGGGTCGGGCACGAGCCGCAGGGTGACACCGACGCAGTCACAGCCGCGCCGGACGAGCAGGGCGGCAACGGCGGCGCTGTCGGCGCCGCCGCTCATGGCCACGAGCACGCGGGCGCCGGGCGGGGGAATGCGGTTGGGGGTGTCGTCGGAGAGGGTCATATCAAAGGGTGAAGGCGTTGCGGGGCAGCCAATCCTTTTGGGTTAATCGCAGCAATACACCCCCCGCCGCTTCGCGGCACCCCCCTCCAGGGGGGATCAAGAGCACCGGCAGACAGGAATGTCTGCCCCACATTATCTTTACGGTGGGGGTGCATTCAGGCGGTGACGGGCGCTTCGGTTCCGGAAAGGGCGGGGTCGGGTCCGGGTTTCATGGTACAGCGGCCCTCGAAGAGCACGCCCTCGTGGATGCTGATGCGCGGCGCGGTCATGTCGCCTACCACCCTGCCCTTGACGGTGATTTCGATGCGCTCGACGGCGGAAACGTTGCCCACGACCTCGCCGCCCACAATGATCTGTCCGGCGGTGACGTTGCCCTGAATGCGGCCGCTTTCGAGCAGCACCACGCTGTCGCCGCTGGTGACATCGCCGTAAACGACGCCCTCAACGCGGATGGTGCCCCCGCACTGGAGGTCGCCGCGGAGCATGGTGCCGGGACCGAGAATGGTGACAACCTTGTTCTCGTTGTAGGTTCTGTTCTTGCGGGGATCGGCCATGGCGGGGGTCAGTTCGACAGGTACTTGGCGGGGTTGACCGGCTGATTGTTGACGTGCACCTCGTAGTGGAGGTGGCTGCCCGTGCTGCGGCCCGTGCTGCCCACGTTTCCGATGGACTTTCCGCGGCCCACGGTCTGGCCGACGGTGACGTTAATCTTGGACAGATGGGCGAACTTGGTGCTGATGCCGCCGCCGTGGTCAATTTCCACGCAGTTGCCGTAGTCGCCGTCATATCCGGCGCTGGTAACCACGCCCCTGGCCGTGGCGAAGACCTGTGTGCCGTAGGACGCAAAGAGGTCACAGCCCGGATGGAGGCTCAGGTGGCGGTTGATCGGGTCAAGACGGTATCCAAAGGTGGAGGAGATTCGTCCGACGTTAACGGCCATCGGCCAGCCGGACGGCACCCGCTCCACTTTTTCCTTCTGCACTTCCATGGCCCTGACGAGGTCGCCCAGGCTGTGGGTGCGCAGCCGAATTTCCTGCACAATGAGGTCGGCCGAGGGGCGTGCCATGCCATAAATGATGGCGGGCGGCCGCATGGCGGTTTCGGCGCGGGCGAGAATGAGTCCGCCGACGCCGTTGAACGCGCCGCCCTTGCCGGCCCGCGCCGCGGGGGGGGCTTCGACCTTCTGCGGGGCACGGGGCGCCAAACCGGTGATACTGCGGGCCTTGGTCTCCATTTCGTAGAGTGCGCCCAGTTCGGCCGTGATGGCCGCAATGCTGGCGTCGTATTCCGAGCGCAACCGGGTTTCCACCTGCCGCACCTCGTCCCGGGAGGTGGCGGGCTGGGGCGCGACCTCGGGGATGCGGGAATTTTCCAGCTCAAGCGCGCGGTTAGCTTGACGCAAGGTTTGCGTGCGGTGTAACAATTCGGCGTTTCGCTGGTAGAAGAAGGCAGAGACAAAAGAAAGTGTGACAAGAAGCCCTGCAAGAACCCAGAAATGGAGGTTGCAGAGAGTAAACGTGCGTGTGCCACCCCGATCATGGGGTATAAGCATCACTGTCCACGTTTTCATCACAGGCGTCGGCTCCTTGAGAGAACACTACATGGAGCGGGCGTCGCTCCCTTGGCCACTGGCTGTCGGTCTACGTTAGCACTTTCTTAATACGCAATCGCCATGCTCAGTTCCCGCCCCCGGCAAAGCGAATATAACACGGCCCCCAAATTTTTGTCAACCCTTGACCCCTATTCTTCCGGGAAATTGTACGGTTTCATACAATATGACGGCGAGCGCAATGGGGGCAATTATGAACTGGGAATTACGAATTGCGCATTGAAAAACGGGGTGACGGGCGGGAAGACGTGGAAGGTTACGACGGGGGGTCTGCTACTTCTTGGCGGTGGTCTGCCGTTTGAGTTCGGCCAGCGCTGCATCGAGCAGGGAATCCCGCGACTGGGTGAACTGGGCCTCGAAGAGGCCGACGGTGGCGGGGATGACGATGTCGGGCTGAACACCACCGTCGCCTTCGGCGTTGGTGGTGATGAGCACGCTGCCCTTTTCATCGACGTAGCGGCCGATGGGATAGTGCAGGACGTACTCGCCCGGCATGGTGATTTCGCCGCCGACCTGGGCCAGTGAACCCTCGGTGCCGAGCACGCCCATGACGACGACGTTGGGCTGCCCCTGCAGCGCGCGGGCGATGACCTGGCCGCTGTCGCGGGTGGAGCGGTGGATGAGGACGATGATGCGGCCGTCGTAGTGGGGCTGGCGAGGCTCGATGGTGATGCTGTCCTGCTCGTTCAGGGCGAAGCCGCCCTTTTCCGCATTAAAGGCCACCAGCCTGCCCAGGCTGCGGCTGGCGGTGACGAAATGTCCGGCGAAGGCCTTTGCCAGCGCCATGTCGCCGCCCTCATTGCCGCGCAGGTCGAGAATGAGGCCGGGCACCCTGTCGCGGTTGAGTTTGTCGACCGCCTTCTTGAAGGCACGGTCCGGGAAGGGGGTCATGAGCGTGGTGGACTGGGACAGGATGTTGATGTACCCGTAACCACCCGGCAGGGTGCGGCTTTCAACGGGGGACTCGACCTCGCTGAAATCGCGGGCGTAGCGGACCACGTCACCCAGCCCGGCGTACTGGTCGTCCCGCGCGGTCAGCGCGGCGGTCTGCGGCTTTTCCGCGTCCCGGTTCTTGAAGGTCACCTTGGCGGTGGCGCCGACCGGACCCCGGGTCAGGAACATGCAGCGGTCCAGCGTGCGGCCGACATAGGTGGGCGCGGGGGCGTGGCTCCAGAAATCGGGCGCGGCCTTGAGCGCCTCACCGATGGGCTTGTCGTTCCACTGGGTGATTTGGGCGCCCCACTTGATGCCCGCCTTCTCGGCGTCACTGCCCTTTGCGATGCGGTAAACGACCACGAGGTCATTGTCCAGGGGGGCCACCGAGATGCCGAACCCGCCGCCGATGGCCTCCTGCCGGAAGTTTTCCTCCTCGCTGGTCTCCATGTATCCGTCGGGTATGGAGTGGATGTACTGGCGCAGCGCGATGTAATAGGCGCGCCTGTCCCCGCGCGCCTGGGCGTCGGCGACGCGCACGGAATAGGTGTCGTAAAGGGCGTCCCACTTGATCCCCTTCCACTCGGTGAAGGGGTATTCGCGGGAGAGCTTGGCGTGCATGAAGTCAAAGGCCTCGGTCCAGGACCGGGCCTGGAAATCACCCTCGGCATAGCCGGTCAGCGATGCACCGGACCCCTTTGCGTGGACATTGCGCGGAACGGGAAAGGGTATTCCGAAAATGGGCATGCGGGCGGTGGTGCAACCGGTGGCCGTGGCCAGAAAGGCCAGCAGCAGGCTCAGCCCGATCCGGCTGGGGCGGAGGGCGGTGCGACGGCGTTGCAGTGTGTTGGACATGACGTAAGGGCAATCCCGCATGCGTTGCGTGAGCGGACCCGGGGGCAAAAAGGAATGGACTATTTATCCTTGACTGTGTCCCGCATACAAAAGACCTTGCTGTCTCTCGAACGGTGAAAGTTGATGCGTTCACAGCACTTGCCGTGCCGTTCACATTGGGTGTTCGGACACGTGCAGTTTTCCTCGTTGCAACCCGCCATGGAACGCCTCCTTGGAATTCAGTACCAGAGGAATCTGTCTGTCTAATGACTGGCTTTGCCTCCGGGATCACGCATGCCCGTCCGTCTCGCGGCACGCGGCCGAAAACCCAAGACATCCCACCCGGAACCGCCCGTCAAATCAAACCCCGTTTGGGGAAAACAAGCCAACAAACGGTGACACATTTCGCTGTATATAATGCCACAGGCGCGCGTTTGCGCGCATCTTTCGGATCAGGGACGTCCGCCGAGCTCATGCAGCGCGGCGTCCAGCGCGAGTCCCCCGATCCCGCCGTGGGAGGCGTTCCAGAGGGCGAATCCGTCGCGCACGAGGATGACCTGGGGCGACTGGTGCTTGACGCCGAGATGTACGGCGATCTCGTTGGACAGTTCCCTGGATTCGATAACCCTGACGAAGTACACCGGCGGCGCCATTTCGCCCAGCACGCGTTCCCAGGCCTGCATCCGGCTGTGGGCGGCTGCGGAAACGGGACAGCGGGTGCTGTGTTTAAAGATAAGCACGGGGCCCATTTCGCTCTCGGCGAGGACCGCATCGAACTCGTCCAGGGTGGTAATCTCACGCATGTCGTTTCTCCATTCCATCGGGGCTTTGCCGGGTTTCGGGGCCGGATGGTATACTCGCTGCTTCACATTTGCCGCAGTTCCACGGATGCAAGAATTTCCCGATGACCCCCAAAGTATACATCAAGACCTTCGGTTGCCAGATGAACGAGCACGACAGCCAGCGCATGCTCGATTTGCTGGCCGATTCCGGGTATCTTCCTGCAGCATCGCCCGAGGAGGCGACGCTTGTCGTGGTCAACACCTGTTCGGTCCGCCATAATCCGGAGAACAAGGTGTTCAGTTTCCTGGGCACGCTGCGGGAGATGAAGAAGCGGCGGCCGGAGACGGTCATTGCGGTGGCGGGCTGCGTGGCCCAGCAGGAGGGCCGGCAGATCCTGCAGCGCGAGCACCTGGTGGACCTGGTGTTCGGCCCGGACCAGATGTTCCGGCTGCCGGAACTGGTGGCGCGGGCGCGGGGCGGGGAACGCGTGTGCGCGACCGAGTGGCTGCCGCGGGAGGGCCCCACGCAGAACTTTATCCCCGAGGAGTGGGTGGAACGCGGGCATGTGGAGGGGTTCAAGGCGTATATCGCCATCACCAAAGGCTGCAACAACCTGTGCAGTTTCTGCATCGTGCCGCGCACGCGCGGCCGCGAGGTGTCGCGCGACCCGGAAAACATCCTGCGCGACGCGCGCAGCCTGGCGGCCCGCGGCGCGAAGGAAATCTGGCTGCTCGGCCAGAATGTGAATTCATACCGGCCCGCCGGGGATTATGGGTTTTATGAGCTGATCGACACCGTGTCGCAGATAGAGGGGCTGAAGCGGCTCCGTTTCACCTCGCCCCACCCGAAAGACTGGAACAATGCACTTTCGGACCTGATGGCGGCGCGACCGGCCATCTGCAAGCAGCTGCACCTGCCTTTCCAGGCCGGTGCGGACCCCATCCTCAAGGCCATGCGCCGCCGCCACACCATCGCCGAATACCTGGAAAAGGTGCGCTACCTGCGGCAGGCGGTGCCGGGCGTTGAGATCAGCACCGACCTGATCGTGGGCTTCCCGGGTGAGACAGACGCGAATTTTGAGGGCACGCTGGCTGTTCTACGGGAGGTGCGCTTCAGCCAGGTGTTTCCATTCAAGTATTCGCCGCGCCCGGAAACGGCCGCGGCAGCGCTGCCAGACGACGTGCCGCGAAAGACAAAGGATGCGCGGCTGGCGCAGGTCATCGCGCTTCAGGAGGAGATTAACCAGGCCTGCCAGCAGGCGCTGGTCGGCACGGTGCAGGAAGTTCTGGTCGACGGGAAGCACCCCCGCAAGCGCGGCTGGATGAATGGGCGCACCGACGGCTACCGGGCCATTGCAGTGAAGGGGGAAGGGATTGAGACAGGTGACATTGTCCGCACACGGGTCACCGGCCATGAGGGCCACTGGCTCGTGGGCGAGGCGGACTGACGAATGGACAATGGACCATTGATAATGGACATTTGACATCTCCGAGCGTTGCGGTGGGTTGACGGCCGAGGGCGGCTGTCCTACAGGGTCGAAAGGGAAGCATCATGGAAATCAGAGCGGTTGTGGCGGGCAAGCTGAAAAAGGGCGGGGATGACGCGTGCCTGGTCGTGCCGGTCTATGAAAAGGAATTTCCCCTGCAGAGTGCGGTGCTGGACCCGGCCCATGCGGCGGTGTTTGCGGCGCTGGCCGCGCGGGAGGCGGTGACCGGCAAGGCGCAGTCCACCTACTATCTGCCGACGCCGGGCGCGGTCTGCGGCGGCGTGCTTACGCTGGGGCTGGGCAAGCGGGACACCTGCGACGCCGAGACCCTGCGCCGGGCCGCGGGCAAGGCGGTGCGCCATTTTGCGCGGCACCGCACGGCGCGGCTCGTCTTCGACGCGTCGGCGTTTCCGGAACTGCCCGTCGAGGCCTTCATTGAGGGGTTGGTGCTGGCGCAGTACGACTTTGACGTGTACCGCAAGCGGCCGGAAGACAGTGCCGCCCCGGTGAAGGTCGAAGCGGTGACCGTCGTCATGGCCAAAGGCGCACGGGCCGAGGCGCTGGAACACAGCTGCGGCCTGGCCGCGCTGATTGCGACGGGCGTGAACGGCGCGCGCCAGCTCGCCAACACGGCGGCGAACGAGATGACCCCGGCGGCGCTGGCCGAGTTTGCCCAAGGCATCGCGCAGCAGTCCGCCTGCAAGTGCACCGTGCTGGACGAGAAGAGGATGGCCAAGCTGGGCATGAACGCGCTGCTCGGCGTGGCCAAGGGCGCCGACAACGGGCCCAAACTGATCCTGCTGGAATACCGTCACCCGAAGGCCAGGAAGACGGTGGCCATCGCGGGCAAGGGTGTCTGCTTCGACAGCGGCGGCATCAGCATCAAGCCGGCGCAGAACATGCACGAGATGAAGTACGACATGTGCGGCGCGGCGGCGGTGCTCTGCGCCATGATGACCATTGCCTGGCTGCGGCCGAAACTGAACGTCATCGCCGTGGTGCCCGCCGTGGAGAACAAGACCGGGTCGCGGGCGCAGACGCCGGGCGACATCGTGCGCGCGTACAACGGCAAGACCATCGAGGTGCACAACACCGACGCCGAGGGCCGGCTGATCCTGGCCGACGCGATGGCCTACACGGTGGACAAATACAAGCCCGACACGATTGTCGATCTTGCGACGCTCACGGGCGCGTGCGTGGTGGCGCTGGGCCACTGCTGCGCCGGCATCCTGGGCAACGACGACGCCCTGATCGACGGGCTTATCAAGGCGGGCGAGGCCACGGGCGACCGGCTCTGGAAGCTGCCGCTGTGGAAAGACTACGCAAAGCAGATGGAGGGCACCCACGCCGACCTGTGCAACATCGGACCGGGCCGCGACGCGGGCGCGATTACGGCAGCGGCGTTCCTCCAGCATTTCGTCGGCGACACGCCCTGGGCGCACCTGGACATCGCGGGTGTCGCCTACGGCGTGAAGGGCGTGCCCCATCTCAGTTCCAAGCACGCGACCGGCTTTGGCGTGCGCCTGCTGACCCGATGGGTCATGGGCCTGGCGGACGCGCAGAAGTAATCCGGGTGACGTAAGATAAAACGCATCCCCTCCGGGATGCAGGCGGGATTGCGCTCATGGGCACAGCATTCGCACTTGTCGCGTTGATGGCAGGGACGGCGGTGGCGGGCCTGCAGCCGCAGGTTTTCAACGGCACCGGAGGGGCGTGGATACAGTTGTCGGACGGCGACAAGACCGTGCTGCAACCGGGAGAACCGGACGCGGCGCTGGTGGTGGTGCAGCCGCAGGGGCGCACGGCGGTCCGTTATGGAAGCGCTGAACGGAAGGGGAACGGACTGGACCTGGGCGGCGGTGCCGCACCGGGATTAAGCCTTGCCGAATCATGGCGGCAGCTGAATCCGGGGCTGGTGGAGCGGACGATCACCGTCACGGCAAACGCTGACGGCCGCTATTATCTCGACATGGCCTGGCGCTTGAACAGCAAGGGCAAGTGCCACAGCTTCCTGGGCGAGGAGTCCGAGGCAAAGAGCTACAGCCCAAGCTGCACCGGCGCGGGCTTTGGCGACAACTCCTGGCAGACCTTCCCCATGGTCGGCTATCTCGTGGACGGCACCTTCTACGGCGTCGCCGGTGACTCCCCCGGCCTTTGGGAGAACCGCAGCTTCTTCGGCTGCGACCCCAACCAGGGACTGTTCTCCCTCGCCACGGGTGACGGCTCGGCGGAGCGTGTCCTGATGATTCCGTGGGAGGTGGACTCGACCAGCATCTACCGCGCGCGTTTTGACGGGTGGCAACACATCGAGGCGGGACAGAAACAGACCTTTACCAGTTGGCTTTTCACGTCGCCCGCGCGGGACCAGTACGGCATCCAAATGGCCGGGCACCTGGCGCTGGCGAACGCGAAGGGATTCAACAGTTCGGGGCTGGAGGCGATTCTGCGCAACACCTCCTACCTGCTGCTGCGTCGCAACCTGCTGCGGCCCGAGAGCGACTACATCTTCATTTCCGGCGTGGGCTACGGCTGGAAGCAGTGGGTCAGCGACGCCTTTTGGATGAGCCGGGGCCTGGACGACCCGAAGTACGACGCCGCGTCGAACATGGCCGTCTTCTTCGAGCGGACCAACTATGAGGACAACGCACAGTACTTCCTGATCTGGTCCTACCTGGTCAAGCAGGCCGGCGGCACGCCGGACCCGCGCACCGTGGCGCGCGCGTACCACTTTATCCGTGATCACGAGGTGGACGGACTCTACATTCCGCCACGGTTGGAGCCCGGCAAGGCGTTCATGAAAACCTACCATGACCAGTTGCCCTATGATGACGACGATGCGCCGTCGTCAAACCAGGGTTTCCACTGCGGTGCGCTGATGGCCGCGCGCGATCTGGGCTTCCCCGTGACCGACGCGGACATCGACAAGGCCATTGCCGGCTATCGCCGCATGTTCAACGAGACCGGCGGCTACTTCGCCACGAGCCTGAAGCAGCAGGACAACATCGGTCAGGACAGCCTCTACGGCGAGGTGCTTACCTACGCCATCTTCGGCAAGAAACTCCTGCCCGACGACCTGGTGAAGCGCCATCTTGAAACGACCATGCGCATCCAGTCGCCCTACGGTATGCGCGTCATCTCCAAGGCCAACGGCGACCTGCTCGACGGACACAGCGGCGTGTACGTGTTCGGCGGATCCTGGTTCCTCAATGACGGCGCCAACTATCTCGACGGTTTGATTCACGGCATGTCCTCCGACTGGGTGGACGACAAGTTGTTGTGGCGCATGGAGAAGGAACTGGCGTGGATGCCCGCCTTCCATGAATCCATCAGCACCCTGACCGGCAAGCCGCACGGGCATCATCTGTATTCATGGAACTCCGGGTTCTGGTGGCTGCGCCGCGAGGTGCGCAAACAGATGGGCATCACCGACCCCGACCCGCTCCTGAACCGCCTCGACGAGAAACTGGGCGTGGTGAAGCAGGATGGGTATCTTGTTTATGACCCGGACAAGGCGACGCTGCACACGCCGGGGAAGTGAGCAAGTGGGTCGCGGGGCAAACCTCAGTAATTGAATGCCAGCACCATCAGCATGGCCAGACCGATGGCGACTTTGGCGATGACGCCGGCAATGCGGCCAAGGGCCGCGCCGACGCCGGTTTTGATCGAGGCGCCCGTCGTCTTCTTCACGATGAGCAGTTCATACAGCGCCGCGCCGCCGAAGGCGCCCGCGACGGCGCCCATGAGCGTGCCGACCACGGGGAACCAGGGCGTGCCCACGATGGCGCCGACGATGCAGCCCACCAGCGACGCAAACATGGCCCCCTTGCCGCCGCCAAACTTCTTTGCCCCGTACCCGGCCGCAATCATTTCGAGCGCTTCGCCCAGCAGGGCCAGCGCGGTGAGGGAGATGAGCGTCCAGACGCCGAAATGGTGAAATCCCGTGCACAGCCACGCCGCGGTCGCCGTGCCCAGAATGACCCAGTTGCCGAAGAGTCCCACGAGGTCGAGAACCAGTCCGGCCGTGATGCCGAGTGTAAAGAAGGTCCATCCGATGATGGCCAAAACGAGAGACATGATATTCCTCCGGCGAACACGGCACCCGCCCAATCCGGTTCGGACCGTCCTGCGTCGCGCAATTGAAGTATAGCAGGGCTCCGGCATGCCGGAGTATGCGCGGAGTGACACATTCCCCGCCGCCGCGGGGTCCAAGATGCGCAGACGCCGTGCCGGCATGTTCGTACGGGTATCGGCAAAACGAGGGAAACGGGAATGCTTGAAAGACGAGCGGGCGGGCCTTTTTTGAGTGCGCGCGGCCATACCGCCGCTTTTCTTCGCCGCGGCCATGCCCCGGCGACGCGAAGTGCAACTTCGCGGGCACGTGCGTTCCCAAGTGCAACTTGGGAACGAGAACAACGCAAGGGAAGCGCCTGGCCCCCCGCCTTCGCGGGGGTGACGGAGCGGGCGGGGCGTCATTTCATTACGGTCTTGGCCCTGGTCTTCAGTCTGTGGATGTCTTCTGTTTCAACCGCCCACGGCCAGGAAGCGCCCGCCTTTGACCAGTACGGCGGGCTGAAGGACAGGAATTTCGGTCCGGGCAAGTGCTTTCGCACGCACCACGACGGGGAGCGCTGGTGGCTGGTGACGCCGGACGGCGGCGCATTCCTGTCTTTGGGCGTGTGCAACGTCAATCCAGAGGGCGACATTGAGCGCGGCACGAACCGGCAGCCCTACCGCGAGAACGTGCTGAAGAAACGGGGTTCGGTGGAACAGTGGACCGCCACAACGCGGGACCACTTCCGGGAATGGGGGCTGAACACACTGGGCGACTGGAGCAGCGCGCATTTGCGCGGGTCCGTGCCGCACACGGTGGAACTGTCGGTGGGTTCGGGACTGTGGGGCAGGGGGCATGTGCCCGATTTCTTCGACCCGAAGGTGTATGAGGACATTCGCCAGCGCGGGGCGGCGGTCGACGCCTACCTGAATGACCCCTGGCTGATCGGCTATTACCTGGACAACGAACTGCCGTGGGCCTACGACTGGCGGAGGCTGCCGAGCCTGTTTCCGGGATACATGGCCATGGAGCCCGACACGCCGGGCAAACAGCGGCTCGTGGAATTCTTCAAGGAACGTTATGGGACGGTGGAGCAGTTTTGCTCCGTTTGGAATGTGAAACTGGCCGACTGGACCGACTTGGGGCGGCTGAAAGGGATGACGGCCATCCAACCCGCCAAGGCGCAGGCGGACCGTGAGGCCTTCGTGCAGCTTGCGGCGCGCCAGTACTTCAAGGCCGCCGCCGAGGGTATTCGGTCGAAAGACAAGGACCACCTCATCCTTGGCTGCCGTTTTGTATGGGCGCTGGTGCCCAAGCCGGTGGTTCAGGCCTGCGGCGAATACTGCGACGTGGTCACCATCAACTATTACGAGATTGGCCCGGTCGGCAATGCGCTGTTGCGGCTGAGTTCAATCAATTCGATGCGTTTTCCGGATGTACTGTCCTTCCAGGGGTTTCATGAACTGTCCCAGAAACCGCTGATGGTCACCGAGTTCGGCTTCCGCGGCATGGACAGCGGCATGCCCAACAGCTTTCCCCCCGGCTGGCTGATGCAGCCGAACGTGGCCACCCAGCAGGACCGGGCCGACAAGTTTGAGCACTGCGCCGTCACGTGGATGTCCCAGCCCTGGTTCGTCGGCTATCACTGGTTTGAATTCGTGGACGAGCCCAAAGGCGGGCGCTTTGACGGAGAAAATGGAAACTACGGCCTCGTCAACGACGAGGATGAACCCTACCAGACGCTGGCGGACCGGTTCACCCGGGTGAACCGGCGGGTGTGGGAACTCCATGCCGGGTCCGGCAAGAACCATTAGGCGGGGGCTAGACCAGGGGACGGCTGCAACTTGAGTTCCCTGAGCGGCAGGGGGTGCTCCTCCCGCATCTGCCGGACCATGAGTTCGGTCGGCTTCGATCGGGTGAGATTGGCGTCCTTGAACCCATGGTCAAGCTAAGTATATAGTGCGATTGAGCATTGTTCTCACTAAACGGGGTATTTTTGTCCTTGGAGCGGACGCCTTCCATATCACGGTTTGAGCCGGGTTCGATGGTGGCTGACCGGTATGAAATCCGCGGCATTATCGGCAAGGGCGGAATGGGAGAGGTGTACCTGGTGCTTGACCGCAGCACGGGCCAGGACGTCGCGCTCAAGACGCTTCACAGCAAATACGGCACGAGCCGTCAGGCGATTGCGCGGTTTGTGCGCGAGGTAAAACTCGCCCGCCAGCTTAACCACCCCGGAATCGTGAAGATTTACGATGCGCAGAAGTGGGAGAACACGCTGTTCTACACGATGGAATACCTGCCGGGCAAGAGCCTGCGGCGCTGGCTGCAGCAGCGGCAGCGGCTCGAATTCGGGCCGACGGTGCGGGTGCTTTGCCTGGTGGCCAGCGCGCTGGACCATGCCCACCGGATCACGACCCACCGCGACCTGTCGCCCGAGAACATCATGGTGCTTCCGGACGGGTCCATCCGGGTGTTCGATTTCGGCCTTGCCAAGCTGGACGACCAGTTCAAGAATCTGACGGCCGTGGGCGCGAATCTGGGCAAGCTGAAGTACATGGCGCCGGAGCAGGAGTTGAACGCGGCAAACGTGGACCACCGCGCCGACCTGTACTCGCTGGGGGTCATGTTCTTCGAGATGCTTACAGGGCGCACCCCCCTGCCGGGCCAGAGAATCACGGATTTCCGACCCGATTTGCCCCAGGAAGCGGACCTGTTTCTCGTCAAGGCCCTGGCCCGCAACCCTGAAGCGCGGTTTTCGACCGCCCGCGAGTTTCACGACGCGCTGCTGAACCTGTACAGGCTCTATAAGGCGCGGGAAGAGGGCGCCCCGGTTCCGGTTCCCCCAATGGCTGCCGAGAGTCCATACGCCGCGGGTCCAGGCAAGGGGGAACATCCCGGCGCTTTCGCCCGGGCGAAGGCGTTTGTGATGTCTGTTCCGCGCACCCTTGCCCGTGTTTTCAGACACGGCGTTTTCACGCGGGTAAAGGCTTTTGTGGCGCGGCTTCTACACCGCGGCGGGAACTGAGCGCGCGAATCTCCCTTTTCGCCTTGCCCCCCGTTCAGCCCTCAATTACCTCCATGGCGACGCGGGCCCATTGAGAGAGGCGTTCCGGCTGGTAGCGCACGGTGCTGATGTCCTTCAGAATCAGCTCCAGGGGGCAGTTGTACTTCTCACAGACCTTCCGGGTCGTCCGCAGGTCGGCGCGCACCAGTTCGGGATCGAAGTCGCTCATGGCGAGCAGTGCCGGATTGGGTTTACGGGAGTAGACGTAGTCGCGCCCAATCTCTTCGGCGCCGCGTTCCTCATTGACCCAGGGGCTCATGGAGATCTTCCGGACGTTTGGAATCATGCGCACTTCGTTCATCTTCCCGTCCAGGGGATCGCAGCAGCCGTAGTAGACCAAGCCGAAGCGCGCGCAGATGCGGCTGGCGTAGTCCACCTCGAATTCCTTGAACATCTGCGGGGAAACGGTGGAGAACATCTGCGCAAGGCCGAACATCCACAGGTCTTTCGTGCGCGGCCGTTCCGGATCGTAGCCGGGGGCCGGAAGTTCGTCGGTGTAGGCCCCCGTGCAGTGGATCAGGCTTTGCTGCCCGCACAGCAGTCCCTGCTCCTCCAACTGGTCCAGCATGGCCATGTACCCGTCCGTCATGCGGCCCACCAGCCCGTGCATGAGGTCCGGCTGCTCCACCAGGGTATAGAGCGCGTTCTGCACGCCCATCCAGGTGCTGATGGGGTCCCACAGGGACAGATAGGGGTCCATTCCCGTGGGTCGCGCTTCCAGCAGGCCGTCGAAAAGTTCGTGCGCCACCGCCATGCGGCGGTCGGTCTCGGCGGGGTCATGGGTGATGCGGGGCGTGCGAATCTTCCGCAGGTCGTCTTCGGTCGTGAACTGGTTGAAGAACTTGTGGCCCAGGATTCCGTCGGTGGAGGAGGTCGCCACGGTTTCCTCCTGCACGTCCACGCCGAACCCTGTGTTGTGGATGGCCTTTGGGATCGCCACAAACGGCTCCACCACCATGTCCACGCGGAAATGGTCCCATTGATACAGCGTGCGCCGGAGTTGGTCCTCGTAGGTGCGGCACTCGGGGGCCGTGCAGCGCAGGGCCAGTTCTTCGCAGGTGTTCAACTCGTTCCAGCAGACCTGGTCCATCATGACCATGGGCCGCGCCGGATGGAGCGCGTTCAGCCTGCGCCACAGCGCCCGCTTCTCCTCCTGCACCGGAAGCGCGGCAATGTCGGCCACACGTGCGGCCAGTTCCCTGATGATGGCAATGTCTTCTTTGGTTGGCATGGTGAAGATGTCCTGAATTGCCTGTGTTTGACGGTTGTACTCGCGTAAGTCTGCCACAAGGGTTTGCGAGACACAAGAACGTTTTCGACTTTCTGTTCGCCGGAAATACGTCCGGCTATCGCACGACTTCCGTTCCATCGTCAGACTCGACAAGCGCAGCCTTGCCATCCCTGAGGCTGACCGGAAGCAAGAATCCAGTCCACATGAACATTCGATTGGTCCTGAAACCATGCAGACGCAGGAGCCTTTGGAGCATGATTAGTCATTCAAGTCCGCGTCGATATTCTCAACGCAGGTCCCGCAGGGACCAATGCGAATAGCCGGAGGTGAAACCTCCGGAAAGAAGGCCATCGGCCATGTCTTCAACCCCGCAGTGGGTTGAATCTGGAGCCCCTCGTGCATGACCGCGGACCCTTCACATTCAACCCATTTCAGGGTTGACATGCTTCATCACGAAACCTTTCCGGAGGTTCCCGTTGGTCACCTCCGGCTATTCGTATTCTTCCCCTCCGGGGAAGGAAGACACTCAGAGCCACGTCGTCTGCCGGTCAGCCAACGGGCTGGCCGCGGCGCAGGGTGGGCGCGAGGGGACAGCCCTCGCAGCGGGGATGGGTGCGGCAGAAGTCCTTGCCGGTCCACACGATCAGCCCGTGACACTCACGGTAGGTGTGGAGGTCGGATGGAACGTGGGTTTCGAGCAGGGAGCGGAGCGGCTCGTAGCCGATATTCGGCTCCACCAGACCGTGGCGGGAGAGGATGCGGCGGGTGTAGGCATCGACCACGAAGACCGGCTTATTGCAGGCGTAGAGCAGAATATCATCCGCGGTCTCGGGGCCGATCCCGTGGAGCGCGAGTAGTTCTTCGCGCAGCTCCGGAAGGGGCCGCACGGACATGCGCTGGAGCGAACCGCCATAGTGCGTGATGAGATGCTCGCAGAACAGGCGCACGCGCTTCGCCTTTTGCCGGAAATAGCCCGAGGGCCGCAGCGCCGTTTCCAGCGTTTCACCGGCGGAGGCCAGCATCGCCCGGGGCGACAACAGTTCCGCCGCCTTCAGGTTGACGATGGCCTTTTCAACGTTGGTCCAGGCGGTGTTCTGGGTGAGGATGGCGCCGATGGCGATTTCGAAGTCCGTGTCGCCGGGCCACCAGTGGGTGGGCCCGTAATGGGCGGACATGCGGTCATAGAAGTCGTGCAGCGTCGCCGCAAGCCGTTTCGAATGGGATGCCCTGCTCACGTGAACTGCTTTCCCTCGCGCAGCAGGCGGTCGAGCAGGAGGATGCCCATGATGCTGAAGGCGTCGCGAATCTCGCCGGCCGTGACCATGCGCACGGCCTCGTCAAAGGGCACCCGGCGCAGGGAGAGCACCTCCGTGCCTTCGGGCTCCGCCTCCACCTCGTGCAAGCCCGTGGCCACAAACAGGCGGCCCCGCTCGGAGGAATGGCAGTTGCTCATGTGGACCTCGCCGCCGATGGGCTCCCAGCGGTCCGCCGTCAGGCCCGCCTCTTCGCGCAGTTCGCGCTGAATGGCCGCGAGCGCGGATTCACCGGGGTCGGTGCCGCCCTCGATAATCTCCCATGAGTATTCCTGCATCGTGTAGCGGTACTGGCCGACGAGGACGAGCTGCATGTCGGGCGTGAGCGCAAGCACGCCGGTGGCGATGCGCGTTTCCACCACGCCATAGATGCCGGGTGCTCCGTCGGGGCGGATGACTTGGTCTTCGCGAACGGTGATCCACGGGTTGGTGTAGACGACGCGGCTGTGCAGCGTCTTCCAGGGATTTGATTCGGGCATGGCATGGACTCCTTGGGAGGAATGATACCGGGTCGCGGCGGGGAAGGGAAAGCGGGAAAGAATGGGAGGTATGGAAGCCGCTGGGGGACTGGGGACCTGTTGAAAAACCCCAACGTTCTCATACCGCCATCATTTTCGCATGGAATATGAAGACATAGCCGTTTCTTGTCATG
>CAIJOU010000130.1 GCA_903822375.1 Candidatus Hydrogenedentota bacterium | reverse complement strand
CCACCACTTCAACCAATAACGACTGGGGCACGCTCACTAGCCAGATGACCACCGGTGAAAGCTACCTTGACGCTGCTAAGAAGATCGGCGGAAGTTATGGCTGAACTGCAGTCGCTCGTGCAGAGCTACGACCAGCGGTTTAAGCCGATGCTCGATGCTTCCGCTACCCAGACGCAGCAGACGTCGCTGCCCGCCTGTATTTATCAGGACAAGAACGTTTCTGTGGACGCAGCCGGGTCGTTAACGGTGAGCCGTGGACGTTATCTTTTGATGATGCTAGAAGGCGTCAAGTCTGATGAAGACGGAATAAGGAAAGATGCGGATGTCCAGGAACGTCGGACCGTGGTCGAACTGGGCGATCAGGCTACGGCGCTCGGCCCTGCAAATCCTCTGAGGAGGATCACGTTGGACTTTTCGGCCGGCAATCCTCCGAAAGCCTTTTCAGACGTGTTTAAGGTTGGAAACACGAAGGAATGGCATCACCACTTCATTATAATGTATGGAAATGTTGCTCCGTTCACCTGGGGTAAACTGAGTGAGTTTTCACCTGCATTCGAGAGTTTCAGGCCTGTGGTCGATTCAACTTCCGACGGGCAGACTATTGTTGTTTCCGAGCGGAACAACGATTTCATAACTGTTGTAGATGTCAAGAACTGTGAATCGCAGGGAGCATGGATCGGGACACTGGAATTGGACACAGAAATCAGGAAGGTCATCGATAAGGCGTATAAGGATAAGGGTAAGCAAATTAATATCTGGCAACAACGGGCGTTTTCGGCGGTCGCGCAAGGCTCTCCTCAACGATCTCTGCTGACGCTGCCGGAAATGTTGGCATTCAGCGTCATTATTGGTTGCGTGGCTGAGCAGACCAAGCAAATGAGAGAGCTTGGCGCGCGCGGTTTCGAAATCAGTTGTGACAAGGCTGCGTTCGCGGCGCGCGTTAAGCCAGACGAGGTGTCGCAGTATTTCAGTTTTGAAAAGACGGAATATGTGATGGCGAACATCAACACCGCTTGGATTGCGCGGTTTATGGCTTGGATTGACGGATCGTTTTGGGCTGATGTCGGAATGGAGACGTTCCACAACTCTCTTATTGAACTCGAGCGCAGCATCTTGGAGAAGATGACGCTAGCCATCGAGGAAGAGGAATTCCGGAAACCGTTGATAGAACTTGCGGCCAAGGTTAAGGAAATGGTGCATGTCAACCTCTGCTGAAAACTGTCTGCGTTTTGTGTTTGGGACCGTTGATTCGCTCGCGATCAAGTGGCGGCCCTTTACAGGGGACCAACTCGTTCGTGAATGCCGGGGGCATCTTGCTGAAAAACCGAATTGTCCCACGTGGCAAAAACGGATTTTGCAAGCCATGCGTGACGTTCTGGATGAGGAGAGAAACCGAATAGGGCTGGAGACGCGGCTTGCGGCGCTGATACGTAATGGCGCCTTGCATCCTGACCGAGATGCCCTTGTGACAGAGCTTGGCAGGCGTGCGCTTTTGGGACAACTGCGCATGTCTTCCGGGGATACCGTTAACGAATATCCGAATTTCGCGGCCCAGTTGGAACGCCTTTACAAGGGGGGGGTGACGCACCAGGATCTTTGGGGGCAAGCGTGGCAACGTGCTGCAAAAGACCTGAACATCAGCACGAAGGAGACTCTGTGAGAACCATACACCTGCATGCAGGAACGGGGTTGCGCGTCGTGCGGATCAAGGCTGATGAACTGTCTGGCGAATATAATCAAGAAGCCTTTTTCATCGATGCCTTCGGTTGGGGACAAAAGATCGGAGAATGGGTCCGGCTTATTTT
>CAIJOU010000129.1 GCA_903822375.1 Candidatus Hydrogenedentota bacterium | reverse complement strand
GCCATGTAAAAAACTTGACGTAACAGGAAGCCGACTTGGATGGGGGTGCTGGTTGAGCCGGTTCACGACTCACACCGGAGGAACTCCCAAAATCCCGCTTCGGCGAAGGTCTTGGGAAGTCTGCTTCTTGCGTTCCGGTTGATTCTTGCCGTCTTCCCGCCTTGATAGGGGCACTTGAAGAGTACTGTAACCAGCTCCCCATAACGATACCGGCAATTCCAAGAACCGCCGTACTGCCGACCAGCCATTTCACTACGGGGCCCGACCGCAGCAAAAGAAGAAAGAGAAATATGGCGACTGTCTTAAGAGGGCGCAATACCGTCTGGGCAAAGCGGAACGCGTTGCATGCCGCAGTAAACCACATTGGTTCAAACGGCACCCCTGAATCGTCAATTACCGTACTGGCGCCGAAGCAATGCCACAACGCCTCTCGCATTTTTTCAGCATCATCGTACCGCTTCGATACGTCCCGCGCCAGCGCCGTCATCAAGATACCGTTCAATGCCGGCGTAATACGGCGTAAATAATTGGACGGAGGTTTCAAACGGTACTTGGGCGACACAAGTGCGCGTCCGCGATAGGGCCACTTCCCGACAAGCTCATGAAACATCCACATTCCGACGACGAATACGTCAGTGGCCCCCGATACCGGTTCCGACCCTGATTTTTGTTCCGGCGCCTGGTACCCGCGAATACCATAGCCAACCCCGGAGACGCCATTTCTCAACACGGACAAAAAATCCACCAAGCGAAGAGTCCCGTCTGACCGAACGATGAAGTGGCGCGGATGGGTGTTCCCGTATACGTACCCGCGGCTGTGCACGGCAGCCAGAGCGCTCAAGATGTCTTTGAACAACCGTACTTTATGCGTGAACCCCAACTTGGACAATGCCCCGTCCACTGTCTTTCCTTCGACATAATCAACCGCAAGGTAAGCCCCTCCCGTTTCACGGATTCGTCCGGCATCGCGAAAAACGGGAAACGGGTCATCCGGCCCGCAATCATGAAAGAAGTTGGACTCTCGGAGCAGTTGTTCCAGAGTCGCTCTTGTGGCGGTTGGCAACAACACACGAATAAACACAAGTTTCCCGGATTTGCGATCATAACCCTTAAAGGAAACCACTTCCCTTCCAATAGACAGCACCTGACGAAGCTCGAAGCGCGCCATAAAGGAAAGGAGCACGGCCTTTGTGCATTTCGGGCATACCCTGACACCCGAATTCTGCAGCCGTGCTCCGCACCGTATACAGGCGAACGACATGCGCATACCCCCTTAGCGCATCAGCTTCGTCTTGAGGTCTGCGGACACCCCGTCCATGAGGCGTTTCGTTTCAGCCATCCGCATTGTTTTCACGGTTGTGGCAGTCAGCGCTGACAGCATGGCCTTGAAGGAATCGGCGTCCATATCCGGCGTAATGGGAAACAGCAGCCCCCCCGTGGCGGTGACAAAATCCGTATACGGCTGGATCTTGGGGCTGCACGCGAAAAACAGCACCTGTTTCTGGGCAAGTCGAGCCGCCACGCCCTGGGCGGAAATTCCTGATTCCGGATTATGGCATGGAGCGTCCGTCAGCAGGAAGAGAACCTTCTGGTCCGTCTCATGTTCGGCAACGTCGAGCGTCTTCCAAATCGCGGGCAGTGCGGATTCCGGTATTGAACCGCCACCCTGAGTACGTGTGTTCTTCAGAATGTCCTTTATCTTCTCGGGCGGCATGCCGAGTGGGCCGATTTCGGGCATCTCCCCTTCGATCTCGTCCCTAAAGATTGTAAGACAGAAAACAGGTTCGAGGTTGGACGACGTCAGTTCATCCACAAAGAACAGCATCGCCGCCACCACCCGGCGCAGATAACGCTCCATACTTTCTGTTGCGTCCAGAACCATCTGAACGATCACCCTCCGCCGGCCCTGTTGCGGCATTATGCCGCCCTGGCCTGCGCTTTGCGTGCCTCTCCAGTGATTGGTTGCATTGTTGCATGGACTCATAATTCTTTCTCCTTTCTGAATTGCAGGGTGGTGTCGCCAACCACGAACCGCTCGCCGTCAGCCAGTGTCACCCTGCGTTTTCGTTTGTCTCCAATCAATAGACCGTTTATCGAGCCGAGATCATCCACCCTGAGTGTGTCGACTCTGATCCGTGCACGGAAATGCACGCTCGATATGCGCCTATCCTCTGGATTCACTTCCGCTCTCCCAAGCGTGATCCCCTGGCGAGGGATCGTGATAACCGTGCCTTTGGCCAGACCGTCCAGGATATTCAGGCAAATGCACGGAACCACCTCTTTCTTCACAGGCGGACGGGGTTCTTCCTCCAGGCGCCTTGGTTCCGGCTTGGGCTTTGGCTTGGGCCTTGGTTTGGGAATGATGCGATCATCATCGTCGCAACCATCCAAAAGAACTGGGATATACGGTACTGGTGGACGGGGCGGAGCCGGCTTCGGGACAGGGCTTGGAACTGGGGCTTCGTCCAAGAGAGAGGCTTCCAAAGCGGCCAATGCTTGCCGTGTGTTGGTATACCGGTCGTCCTGACGCAAGGCCATCATCTTCTGAAGCCATATATCCACAGCCACTGGAATACCCTTGGCGATGGCGCATGCGGAAGGGCGGGTCTCACTGCATATGGCCTTCATCAACGAAGACTCATCGCCAAAGGGATAAGGATGGATACCCGTAACAAGCTCAAAGGCCATGACACCAAGCGAGTAAAGGTCGGTGCGCGCGTCTGGAGTAATATCCTTTCCCAAGAAGGCCTCTGGCGCGGCGTAAAAGGGCGTACCCACCATCCCGCGCACGGTGAGACGCCCTTTGGCCATGTGCAACGCTATTCCGAGATCAACAATCTTGCCCACACAGCTCGCGCCTGTCAGATCTGTCACAATGATGTTTTCAGGCTTTATGTCCCTATGGACAACGCCTTGTTCGTGGAGCCACCCCAATCCGTCAAGGCAGCATGTCATCAGAACCCTGAATTGTGACAGGGAGAGCCTGCTGTGCCGGTCAAGCACGGTTCGGAGCATTTCACCTTTGCAGAATTCCATTGCTATGTAAAGCAGACCGTCACTTTCGAACACTTCCAATATCTCAGCCACCGCCGCATGACGACGCCCAATCAGGCATTTCTGACGCAGGACCCGCTCCCGCGACTCGTGATCCCCGGGTCCGATGTTGTTCTGTTTGAGCGCCACCCGAACACCGGAAGGTGCGGCCGCAGCGAACACAAGCCCCTCGCCGCCACCTGAAATGAACTCATGAACTGTGTAGCCATGAACCTTTACGCCATCTTTAAGAAAAACGCCCATGGCCTGCTAGTC
>CAIJOU010000128.1 GCA_903822375.1 Candidatus Hydrogenedentota bacterium | reverse complement strand
GAGGCGAACTTGCGGCAGTGGACAACGGTGACTCCCAAATAGCGGCCGTCCCGCTATCGTCTTATGCGTCACATTTACGATTCGGCCATTTGACCGGTAGGGTGTAAAACGGGCGGAGTCCCCATTGGACATCCGCCCGGACATTGTGTTCCATATAGGTTGGACATCAACCAAAAGGAGACAATGTCATGGTCAAAGGTAACACGAGCAGTCTTGCGGCGCAAACGCAACGGATGGCGTTCAAGGAACGCGGCCAGCAGGTCAAGACCGAGGTGGTCAACGGTACGGGGATGAGCCCATGGGAAGCGGACGTTCTTATCGAGTTGTTGGAGCAGCTCTATCTGTCCGATCCCGCGCTCAAGCCGCTCAAGGAGGGCCAGCTTCGGGCCGTCTGCGTATCGACGGGCGAAGGGGCGGGCAAACCGCTGGAGCTGTGTAAGAAGGTGGGCGTGACGCTTACGCTGTTCGACGCCGAAGACGAGCGGAACTTGCAGTGCGTCGTGGGTGATGGGCGCATGGAGGAAATCCGGCGCCGGCGCATCTGCCGCATGTGCGAGGAGGCCCGCGAGCAAGGCGGGTTTCTTACTCAGGAAGACCTTGCCAAGTTCCTGATGTGCAGCGTGCGCACCATCCGGCGCGGGATCGATGACCTAAAGAAAGACGGTATCGTCGTCCCCACGCGAGGCCAGCAGCAGGACATCGGTCCTACGGTCAGCCACCGTGCGCTGGCCGTGGCCCATTGGCTCGAAGGCAAGGAACCCGTCGAGATCGCGCGCGCCATCAAACACAGCGTGCGTTCGGTGGAGCGGTATATCGAAAGTTTCAAGCGCGTGGCATGGCTGAGCCTGAACAAGGGGTTCTCCGTATTCGAGGCGGCGCTGGCCGTGGGGGTTTCCATTTCCCTGGCCCAACTGTGCCGCGACTTGTGCGGCGAGTACAAGGACACGCCCTTTCTAGGGCAGCGCATGGCGGAAATCGAGTGGGTTGGATCGGCGTTTTACCTTGCCCAGGGCGAAAAAAACTCTAACCGCGGGCCAGCAGATTCATCAACGATTGGAGGACGCCATGAACAAACATCTCGACCACAACAAGGCTACATATATACCTCAGCAGTATAAAACATACGAATCCGCATTGTGCAGTTTCTTTGAAAGGGAGTGCCCGCAGTTGTCCGGCGCGCTCACGCGCCAGGCGCTCGTGCAGGCGCTGAGCGAAATGCGGCGCGCCTTCTTTCCAGAGACCAGCCATCTCGCCCCCGGGCAAACCATGTGGACGGCCGTCCACAAGGACGCCAAGGGATGTTGGGGAAAGAAGATGGCCGAAACCGAACTGACCCCCGTCGTGCTCGACCTCGTCCCCGCCAGCGAAATCCAACAGCGTGCCGAGGGCAAGAAACTGCGCGACATCAAAATCGAAGCCACGGGGCGTTTGTTCGAGCAGGCCTTTGCGCAAGACGGCGTGCTGACCAACGCCGAAGTGGCCCTGTTGCTCAAGATATCCCCGGCCACCGTCACGAACTACACGCGTGCCTGGGAGGAGATAAACGACCGCCAGCTACCCCGCCGGGGAACCGTGCATGACATGGGGCCCACCCTCACGCACAAACGCATTATCATTCACAAGCTGTTCATCGAGCAGAGAACGGTCGAAGCCGTCGCCAGGGAAACCAACCACTCCTTCGAAGCCATACAACGCTATATAGGAGACTTTCGCAGAGTACTTTTGTGCAAACAAAACGGTATGACGACCGAACAAATCGCCAACGTCATCCGTCACTCGCCACGCTTGGTCAAGGAGTACGAAGCCATCATCGCCCACTATGGCGCGCAAAGCAACGACCTCAAAAAACTACTGGAATTTCACCCCACAATAAAATAGAATCAGGAGCCAAAACCGTATGGACACATGTCGCATCCTACCGGCCAAGTGACCTTATTTCCTAATTCCTAATTCCTAATTCATAATTCATAATTCATCCTTGGCGCCCGAGTTTTCTTTCCGCTTCGCCCTAAGTTCTTCCAGTTCGGGTTTGATGAACTTCTCGAAGCATTCGGGGCAAACGCCGTGCGAGAAGGTGGCAGGCGAATGGGCCGAGACGTAACCTTCGATGTCTTGCCAGTAATTGTTGTCGCTCCGAATGCGTTTGCAGTACGAGCAGATGGGCAACATCCCTCGGAGCGTGTTGATCTCGTCGAGGGCCGCCTGAAGTTCGTCGACACGGTGTTTGAGGGCCAGTTCGAGGTCCAGGATCCGTTCGCCGGCGCGCACCCTCGCGCGAAGTTCGTCCTTATCGAAGGGTTTAACGATGTAGTCGTTGGCGCCGGCGTCGAACGCCTTGACGAGGT
>CAIJOU010000127.1 GCA_903822375.1 Candidatus Hydrogenedentota bacterium | reverse complement strand
CGCTTCGCTGCGCACACCCTACGTACTAGATGCGATATCATATCTGGACGAAGACAACCTCGCACCCCAGTTTAGACAAAGGAAACGCATTATGAAAGCCTGCGTGCTGCACGCCATCGGCGATTTGCGAACGGAGACCGTGCCCGTGCCCGAACCGGGACCGGGCTGGGTGCGCGTGCGGGTGGCCGCATGCGGCGTGTGCGGTTCCGACATCCCGCGCGTGTTTGAAAAGGGAACCTACCGCTTTCCGCTGATTCCCGGCCATGAGTTTGCCGGGGTGGTGGACGCGGTGGGCGGGGGCGTCAGCCCCACGCGCATCGGACAGCGCGCCGCCGTGTTTCCGCTCATCCCCTGCATGCGCTGCGCCCCATGCGCCGTCGGAGCCTATGCGCAGTGCGCCGACTATGACTATCTCGGCTCGCGCTGTGACGGCGCCTTTGCCGAGTACGTGGTCGCGCCGGAATGGAACCTGGTGCATGTGCCCGAGGGGCTTTCGCTGGAAGAAGCGGCGATGTGCGAGCCCGCCGCCGTGGCCGCGCACGCGCTGCGGCAGGCGAAACTCGACCTGGGTGCGACGGTGGCCATCTTCGGCGCCGGGCCCATCGGCCTCATGCTGGCGCAGTGGGCGAAGGCTTGGGGCGCGGCGCGGGTGATGCTGCTTGATGTGGACCCCGAGAAGCTCAACTTCGCGCGTTCACTGGGTTATGAATTCACATGTAACCCGAAGGAAGAGGATGCCGTGGCGTGGGTCCGGCGCCATGCGCCGCTCGGCGCGGACGTGGTGGTGGAGGGTTCAGGCAGCGCGGCGGCCTTTGAGCAGACCGTGCAGTGTGCCAAGCCTTTCGGCGCGGTCGTGCTGATGGGCAACCCCGCCGGGCCGATGACGCTGTCGCAAAAGGCCTACTGGGCCATCCTCCGCAATGAACTGCGCATGCACGGCACGTGGAACTCGTCTTTCGCGGAGTTGCGCGGCAACGAGTGGAGGATGTCGCTCGACGCGATGACGGCGGGCCGGATCGACGTAAAGCCGCTCATCAGCCACCGTACGGGCCCGGAGGGGCTGCTGGATCACATGATCATGATGCGCGACCGCAAAGGGTTCTTCAACAAGGTGATGATGGTAAACGGCTGTTCCACAGATTGCACCAATTTGCACAGATTGAGAAACGCCGCCCTTCCGGGGGGGGGCCGGAAGGGCGGCGCCGCATTTATTGAACTTCAATCTGTGTGAATCTGCGCAATCTGTGGATGGGGTCTTACTCCCACTCGATGGTTCCGGGAGGCTTGCTCGTGATGTCGTACATGACGCGGTTGATGTGCTTGACCTCGTTGCAGATGCGGTTGGCCACGCGCTGGAGCAGTTCCGGCTCGAAACGGTACCAGTCGGCGGTCATGGCGTCGGACGAGGTGACGGCGCGCAGGCTGCACACCTCCTCGTAGGTCCGCTCGTCGCCCTGCACCCCCACGCTCTTGACGGGCAGCAGGCAGACCAGCGCCTGCCAAATCTCGTCGTAGATGCCCGCCTTGTGTATTTCGTCGATAAAGATGGCGTCGGCGTCGCGTAGCGTATCGAGGCGGTCGCGGGTGATTTCGCCGATGCAGCGCACGCCCAGTCCCGGGCCGGGGAAGGGATGGCGGCCGACGATGTCCTCGGGCAGGCCCAGTTCGCGGCCGAGCGCGCGCACCTCGTCCTTGAACAGTTCGCGCAGCGGTTCCAACAGCGCCATGTTCATCTTTTCCGGCAGGCCGCCCACGTTGTGGTGGCTCTTGATCACGGCCGAGGGGCCGCCCGTGGCGGACATGGACTCGATCACGTCGGGGTACAGGGTGCCCTGCGCCAGGAAGTCGAGGTGGCCCAGCTTCTTGGCCTCCGCCTCAAACACGTCGATGAACACGGCACCGATGGTTTTGCGCTTTTCTTCCGGGTCGGTCTTGCCCACCAGCGCGGACAGGAACTGGTCCTCGGCGTCGGCATAGACAAGGTTGATGTGGAAGTTGTCGCGGAACACGGTCTGCACCAGTTCGGCCTCGCCCTTGCGCAGCAGACCGTTGTTCACAAACACGCAGGTGAGCCGGTCGCCTATGGCCCGGTGGATGAGCGCCGCGGCCACGCTGGAGTCCACGCCGCCGCTCAGGCCGCACAGCACCTTCTTGTCGCCGACCTTGGTGCGGATTTCCTCAATGGCGATGTCCACGAAAGAACCCATGTCCCAGTCGCCGGGGCAACCGCAGATGGTGTGCACAAAATTGGAGAATATCCTGACGCCCTGCGGCGTGTGCACCACTTCGGGGTGGAACTGCACGCCGTAGAACCGGCGCTTCGTGTCGGCGATGGCCGCGTAGGGCGAGTTCTCGGTGTGGCCGATGGGCATGAAACCCTCGGGCAGCCGCTCGACGCGGTCACCGTGGCTCATCCACACCTGGGTGCGGGCGTCCACGCCGTCCAGAAAGCCGGTGCCGTCCTGGTGTTCCAGGTGGGCAATGCCGTATTCGCGCTGATCGGCGCGGGCAACATGGCCGCCAAGCATGTACGCGAACAGTTGCACGCCGTAACAGATGCCGAGAATCGGCACGCCCAGTTCGAACACCCCCGGATCGGGATGCGGCGCGCCGGGCTGGTGCACGCTGGCCGGACCGCCGCTGAAGATGAGCCCCACGGGGTTCATGGCCTTCAGGTCCGCGGCGGAAATGCTGTACGGCACGATGATGCTGTACACCTTCGCCTCGCGCACGCGCCGCGCAATCAGCTTGCTGTACTGGGCGCCGAAATCGAGCACCACGATCGGTCTGCGTATGTCTTGCATTTCTATCTCTTCTCCAATCCGAGCCGACTAAGACTGAAAACATTCACCACAGAGGACACAGAGGAACACAGAGGAGAGAGGAGCCATTCAATCCGATTCGTTCAGTGCATCCTCCATGCACCTCTGTGTCCTCTGTGGTTTGTTCTTCTTTGAGTATGAGCTTCCCCTATCTTGGCACCTGGTAATTGGGGGCGTCCTCGATAATGGTCACATCGTGGGGATGGCTTTCGCGCAGGCCGGCGGCGGTCATCTCGACAAAGCGGGTGTTGGCCTGCATCTCGCCGATATTCCTGCAACCGCAATAGCCCATGGCCGAGCGCAGGCCGCCCACAAGCTGGTGCACGTAGTCGGCCAAACTGCCGCGGTAGGCCACGCGCGCCTCAATGCCTTCGGGCACCAGTTTGGAGCCCTCCACGTCGAACTGCATGTACCGGGCCTTGCTGCCGCGCTGCATCGCCTTCATGGAACCCATGCCGCGCACCACCTTGTAGGTGCGGCCCTCAAAAAGGACCTTTTCTCCGGGGCTCTCCTCGGTGCCGGCGAAAAGGCTGCCGATCATCACCGAGTCCGCGCCGGCCGCGATCGCCTTGGCGATGTCGCCGGAATACTTGATGCCACCGTCGGCGATGACGGGCACGCCGCGCCCGCGGCACTCGGCGGCCACCTCCATGATGGCGGTCAACTGGGGCACGCCCACGCCCGCGACAACACGGGTGGTGCAAATCGAGCCCGGGCCCACGCCGACCTTGACCGCATCGGCCCCGGCCTCGCACAAATCGCGCGCGGCCTCGGCCGTGACAATGTTGCCCGCAATTACCTGGGCCTCCGGAAAGGCCTTCTTTATCTGGGCCACCGTGTCGATGACCATTTCCGAATGGCCGTGGGCCGAGTCCACCACGAGCACATCGGCCCCGGCGGTAATCAGCGCGTCGGCGCGATCCAGTTCGCCGCGCCCCACGCCCACCGCCGCGCCCACCCGCAACCGTCCAAATTCGTCGGTGCAGCGGTGCGGGAAGTCGCGTGCCTTCATGATGTCCTTGATCGTCAGCAGGCCCACCAGGCGGCCCTGCTCGTTGACGATGGGGAGTTTCTCAATGCGGTGCTTGTGAAGGAGCCTCTTTGCCTCCTCCATCGACACGCCCGCCGTCATGGTGATCAGCCGCTCGCGGGGTGTCATCACCTCGGAAATGGACCGCTCGAAATCCTCCTCGAAACGCAGGTCGCGGTTGGTGAGGATGCCCATGAGCATGCCCGTCTTGTCCGTGATCGGCACGCCGGAAACATGGTAGCGCGCCATCAACGCCTCGGCATCGCCCAGTTTGTGATCGGGCGTGAGCGTGAACGGGTGGGAGATGATGCCCGCCTGGGACCGCTTGACGCGGTCCACCTCTTCGGCCTGCTCCTCCACCGTGAGATTCTTGTGAATGACCCCCAGTCCGCCTTCCTGGGCGATGGCAATCGCCAGCCTCGCCTCGGTGACCGTATCCATTGCCGCACTGAGCACGGGAACGTTCACCGTCAGGTTCCGGGTGAGCCGGGTGCGCACGTCCGTGTCGCGGGGAAGCACCCCGGACCGGGCCGGACGCAGCAGCACATCATCAAAAGAAAGCCCCCGCGTTATTCGTGCCTCGTCTTGCATTGTCCCTCGCAGCGCCGTGAACGCGACCACTGTCGGCACCCGGGACGCACGGCGTTCCCCCGGGGTCAATATTATAGACCTGTAGCGCGCCGGGTGCAAAAAAAGCGCTCAAGAGCGACAACGCAGCTGGCTTGGGAAGTTTAGACCGGTGAATGTATCAAGTCCCTTGGAGCGTCATTCCCGCGAAGGCGGGAATCCAGTACACGGCGGGAAGGTCCACATGTTTCGCCTCTGGATTCCCGCCTTCGCGGGAATGACGGAGAATCCAGCATTTCACCGGGTGGAGATTGAATGCGTTTGCCTTGGATGCGGGTTGAAGCAACCGCGTGGAAACAATTCCTGCCTATTCAAAAAATGCAGGGAATGTGCTAAAGTATCTTGTGGAGCCATTGCCTGTCCCAATGGCCGGGCTGTTCTTGCGCCCAGGGAGGGTGGAAGAGCGGCACTCTTGGACAGAACAAGGAATCCATAAAATGAAAAGACGTGGTTTCACCCTCATCGAACTGCTCGTGGTAATCGCGATCATCGGCATCCTGGCGGCCATCCTGCTGCCGGCCCTTGCCCGCGCGCGCGAAGCCGCACGCCGGTCCTCCTGCCAGAACAATCTGAAGCAGTGGGGCCTTGTGTTCAAGATGTACTCCAACGAGGCCAAGGGTGGGTTTCCACCCATGCAACTCGGCAACTATGCCAAGACGGACGGCACCTATACCTGGGTGCTGGACGCCGGCCCAAACGTGTTCACCATCTACCCCGAGTACCTGACCGACCCGATGGTCGCATTCTGCCCGTCGAAAGCGGGACTCAGTCAAGCCATTGACGAGGCCAAACTCAACGGCCAGTGGTGCCTCGGTTACGCCCCCAGCGGCAGCAAGGATTGCGCCCGCGCCATTGACAACAGTTACGGCTATCTCGGATGGGTGATTGACCGTGCCAGCATGAGCCCCCTGGACAGCGAACTCGTCACGTCAGCAAGTTCGGTGAACCTGATGCAGGCGGTCGGCCTGGCACTGCCGTCCAACATGCCGAGCAACGCGGTCCTGCCGCGTCAGGTCAACGCAATCCTGTACACGATGGTGTCCGACACGGCGGGGCTACTGGAACTGTACACCGGCACAAGACACGGCAATGCCCCGAGCGCGGACAAGGATGCGAACATGTCGGACAGCGGCATGAACGAGCCGGTCGGCAGCGGCAACGGCGGCGGCAACACCGTCTACCGTATGCGCGAAGGCATCGAACGTTTCCTCATCACCGACATCAACAATGCCGGCAGCGCCAATGTCGCCCAGAGTTCCGTGTGGGTCATGTTCGACCAGCTGTCCACCAGCCCGCAAGCCTACAACCACATTCCCGGCGGCGCGAATGTCCTGTACATGGACGGCCACGTTGAATTTAAGAAGTATGACCGGCAGGGCGATGCCCCGGCCAATGAAGCCATGGCAAATTTCGTTGGGATTCTGACCATGTGATTCCGGGTTCTTGTATGGTACGTGCTTTCCGGCGGGGTGCCTCGGTGCCCCGCCGGTTCCATTCTTCGAGGAATGGAAGTGCCTGGGGGCTGAGTATTCTTGCCATCGCGAAACTGCGTTTCGCAACGTCGGACTCAGGCCGGAAGCGGTGGCCGTCCCCCAGTCTACACTTTCATGTCAAACAGCCGGCCAGGCAGGGGCACTTCTCCCTCCTTGGGGTGGCTGTCGAGGATCGGAGAGTGCAGAACCTTAATGGGGCCGGACCGGCGGCCCGCGAGCCATTCAGCGAGTTGCCCGATTCCCTGGGCGGCCGCCTCGCGCGCCGGCAGCCACAGATGGGCCGCCGCCTCATGCGCCACGACCGCATTGTTCACATAGGTCCAGGCGACCAAGTCAAGATCACGGCCGATAATACGCCCGGCACGCCCTGCCCCCTCATGCAGGGCCCGACCGTTCTCGGCGCCACTCGCGTCCACCAGGGCCGTAACCGTGGGGTCGGCCAGCAGTTCCCGGACCCCGGTGGCGACGCCCCCGGTCCCAAAGCCGACAAAGCGGGTCAGCGCCGGGTCAAAGGGGATGCCGGCGTCTTCCAGCGCCCGG
>CAIJOU010000126.1 GCA_903822375.1 Candidatus Hydrogenedentota bacterium | reverse complement strand
TTACCCTCTTTTATAAACACTTCGAACAACTTCCCGAGGGCAGTGAAACCATCCTGGATATTGAGCGGAGTGGGGCTCCTCTGACCATCACGGTCAAGCCGCACACCGTCGGCCGCATCCTCGACCTGGAGGCCGTCGGAGATTTGGGGCGGGACGGCGAGGAAATCATGGACAAGGGCATGCCGGTTGTTCGCGAAATTCTGCCCGAACTGGGCAGCAAGACCGGCATCAAGCGGCGCGACCAGATTGTCGCGGTGAACGGCCAGCCCGCCACACCGCAGGTGCTGCGTGACCTTACCGAGAAGAGCCCCGGCGGCACTCTGGAACTCAAAATCGCACGGCCGGCCGTGATGTTCGGGCTGATTCAGAAGGCCGAGACCAAGGCCGTCTCCGTGGCCGTGGATTCCGTGCGCGACATCGGCATAACGCCGCAGCCCCGCACCGTTTTCCAGCGCTACTCCCCGGCCGAAGCCCTTCCCAGGGCATGGCAGGAAAGCTGGCTTGCCGTGAACCGCACGGTGCTCACGCTCAAGGGGCTTATCTTCCGCGACATCAGCCCCAAGGACTTGGGCGGACCGCTGATGATCTACGACGTGACCACCAAGGCGGCTGCCGCCGGATGGGAGTGGCTGGTCAGGATTACCGCCTTCATCAGCGTGAACCTGTTCGTGTTCAACCTGCTGCCGCTGCCCGTGCTTGACGGCGGGCAGGTGCTGATTAATGTCGTGGAAAGCATCCGCCGCAAGCCTTTGAGCGAGGCCTTCCTGGTACGTTTTCAACAGGTGGGTATCGTCATGGTTCTGGCGCTTATGCTGTACGTCACGTTTAACGATGTGGTGCGCAAGGTAACAGAGATGATTCCCTGACCGCCCCCAAGGGCAAACCGGATTGTTCCGAGAGCGAGAGGAGATTTCATGAAACGCATTACCTGCAAATTTGGGGGCACATCCCTGGCCGACGCAGCCTGCATCCGCGAGGTGCTGGCGATCATTCGAGCCAATCCCGACCGGCGCTTTGTTGTCGCTTCTGCTCCGGGCAAGCGCACGCCGGAAGACAAGAAGATTACGGACCTCCTTTACGCGTGGCACAGCATCGCCCGCCAGGGTTTGGATGCGTCGGAACCACGGCGCATCATCGAGACGCGCTTCACCGAACTGGCCCGTGAACTGGGCGTGAAATTTGACATCGACCACCATCTCCGCGAGATAGCACTGGTGGCCGGCGCCTACGAGGCGCCGGACTTTATGGCCTCGCGCGGCGAGTACCTGAACGGCCGGCTTATCGCAGAGGTGCTGGGTGCTGAATTCGTCGACCCGGCGGAATGCATCAAGTTCAAGGCTTCCGGCGAACTGGACCCCGCCACCTACGAACTGCTCGGTGCGCGGTTGCACGGCGGCCTGTTTGTTGTGCCCGGTTTCTACGGGGCCATGCCCGACGGCAGTATCAAGACCTTCTCGCGCGGCGGCAGCGACGTCACCGGCTCAATCGTGGCGCGCGCCTCAAAGTCGGACCTGTACGAGAACTGGACCGACGTGTCCGGGTTCCGCATGGCCGACCCGCGCATCGTGCCCGATGCAAAGCGCATCGAGGAGATCACGTACAAGGAACTTCGCGAACTGGCCTACATGGGCGCGACGGTGCTTCACGACGAGGCCATTTTCCCCGTGCATGCGGCGGGCATTCCGATCAACATCCGCAACACAAAGGACCCGGAGGCGCCCGGCACGATGATCGTCGCCGCACGCGTCTCGCACACGCCGGTCTGCGGCATTGCCGGTCATGGCGGTTTCACGATGATCAACATCGAAAAAACGCTGATGAACAAGGAAAAGGGCTTTGGCGTTCGCGTCCTCTCCGTGTTTGACGAGTTCGGCCTGAATTGGGAGCACCTGCCCACGGGCATTGACACCATGTCGGTAATCGTCCGGGACGCCGAACTCAACGGCAAGGGCGAGGCCGTCTTGGAGGCGATCCAGAAACGGGTGGACCCGGATGAAATAAAGATGGTGCCGGGTCTCGCAATGGTTGCCACCGTCGGCCAGGGCATGAACCACCACGTGGGTGTGGCTGCACGGCTTACCGGCGCACTGGCGGCCGCCGGCGTCAACATCCGCGTCATCGATCAGGGCTCGTCGGAGATGAACATCATCATCGGCGTCGAGGAGAGCGACCTGAAGGCCGCCATCCAGGCCATATACAGAACTTTTGACTCTTAGTCCTGACCGCCCCGCAGGGCGGCCGTGACAGAAACGGCGGTCCCGAAAATGACAGACCGACTGGACAACGCCCGGGCGGACGTCCCCCCCAACGGGGACGTGCCGCCCGACTGGTTTGCGACGGCCTTTGGCGAACTGTATCCCGTGGTATACGCCCACCGCACGGAAGAGGCGGCCCTGCCCGAGGCGGAGTTTGCCTGCGCGAAAACAGAACTCGGCCCGCAGGACTGCGCGCTCGACCTGTGCTGCGGCACGGGACGCCACATGGTTCACCTGTTGCGCCGTGCGGCGCGGGTCACCGGGGCCGACTACTCCCCCGACCTGTTGCGCCGCGCCCGCGGTACGCTGGGTGCCGGGACGGTCTTGGTTCGGGCCGATATGCGGCGCTTGCCCTTTCACGCTCAGTTCGACGTGGTCTTCAGTTTCTTCACCAGCTTCGGTTATTTTGCCGATGAGGAGGACAACCGGCAGGCCGCACGCGAAATGGCCCGGGTATTAAAACCGGGCGGGCGTTTGTTCATGGACTATATGAATGCCGGGCATGATGTGCCAAGGCTTGTCGCCTCATCGGAACGCGATGTCGGCATCCGGCGCATTCTCGAACGGCGCTGGTATGACGGGGTGTTTCACCGCGTCAACAAGACCATTGAGGTGCTGCGGGACGGCCGGACAGAAGCACGCATGACGGAGTCGGTGCGCGCCTACGAATACGGTGAACTCGCCGCACTCCTGGGAAATGCGGGGCTGGAGGTGGTGCGAACCTTTGGTGCCTGTGACGGACGCGCCTTCGACGCCGATGCACCCAGACTTATACTGTTGGCCGTAAAGAGACCGGAAGCATGAGCACACTGTGTGAGGACTATATCGCCGGAAAACCGGAGGTGAGGAACCTGTTCGGCGCGGCTCCGGAGTCACTGGCAAGCCATGCCCCCGTTGGGCGCCCATGGGACGCCGCACTTGCCGAGGCAATGAAGGCACTGCAGCCAAAACTGGGCATCCAGAGGGAATTTCGCGGAGATGAAACGGTCATTGTGACTGGCCAGCAGCCTGGGCTGTTCCTGGGACCCATGTACACTCTGTACAAGGCGGTCACGGCCGTGGCGCTGGCGCGGCGCATGCGGGAACGGCACGGCATTGCCTGCGTTCCCGTGTTCTGGGTGGCCTCGGAGGACCATGACTTCGATGAGGTGCGTTGGTTCGCCTACAACACCTCGGAAGGACAGTTGTTCCGTGAGTTCTACACACCCAGCGACGCACAGGGTGAGCCTTTGGACATTGCGGGACTGCCCATGCACAAGGTGCCTGTCACCGGGGAACTCTCCCGCTTTGTTGACCGCCTGCTGGAACATGGTGCGGGGTCCGACAAGACCGCCGAAGTGGCCGCATTGTTGCGGGGCACGCTGGCAGAGGCCGCCTCGGTTTCAAACTGGTTCGCAAGGCTGATGGCCGCCCTTTTCAAAGACACTGACCTGATCATATTCGCCCCGCACATGCGCACGGCCCGCGTTGCCGCCGCCCCGGTGCTGCGCCGTGAGATTGAGGCGCCGCTGGCCTCCACGGCCCTGCTCATAAAAGGCGCCCGACGGCTCGAATCGCTCGGATACGCGCCGCCCATCCTCAAGACCGCCAATGCCTGCAATTTCTTCCTCAGTGTGAACGGCCGCCGGAGAAAAGTGGTCTTTGTCAAAGGGCGCTTTATGCTTCCCGAAGAGAACGGCCAAACCTTTGAGGCCGGGGAGATGCTCGCGCTCCTGGAAACCGCGCCTGAGCGTTTCTCACCGAACGTGGCGCTGCGTCCCGTGGTGCAGCAGTTACTGTTTCCTGCGGCGGCCTATGTGGCCGGCCCCGGCGAGATCGCCTACTGGGCCCAGTTGAAGCCCGTCTTTGACCACCATGGCATCACCATGCCGGTGGTCTGGCCCCGATCGCGTGCAATCATGATCACCCCCAAAGAACGGCAGCGGCTGACCGCCAGCGGTCTCTCCGTGGATGACTTGGCGGCGCCGGAGGAAATGCTGCTGTACCGCGTATTGGATGCCGCCGCGCCCACCCTCCTTTCGGGGGCATTGGAACGCCATCGCGCCAAAGTGGACGGCGAACTGGCCGCACTCGTGGCAGAACTGGGGGCTACGGCCGGACCGAACGCCGTCGCACTCGCCGAGGAAATGCGGCGGCTGGCATCGCGCGGCTTTGAACGCATCGGAAGCAATCTAATTCGGGGCGATATCCGACGGGTGGAGGAAACCAAGAAACGTTTGACCATCCTGCGCAACCGGCTGGCCCCCTTCGGCAAGCCCCAGGAACGGGTACTGTCCCCCTTCAATTACCTGCTGTCGCAGGGGCTTGGGTTTGTGGACCGGCTACTGAATGAACTGGACCCGGAGGATTGGCGAATACGGGAGATCGAATGGTTATGAACGCCGAACACATCGTGGACGTGCTGGCCGTCGGGGCTCATCCCGACGACGTCGAACTGGGTTGCGGCGGACTGCTGCACAAACTGGCCCAGGCAGGAAAACGGGTGGGCATTCTCGACCTGACCCGGGGTGAAATGAGCACGCGCGGCACACCCGAACAGCGTGCCGTGGAGGCGGCCAAAGCAGCGACCATTCTGGGTGTGGCTGAACGCGCCAATGCAGGCCTGCCCGACGGCGGTGTGGCGAACACCCCGGAGCAACGTCTCGCGGTGATTGGCATTATCCGGCAGTTTCGGCCCAAACTGCTGCTGACACTGATGTCGCCGGACCGGCATCCTGACCATGCCGCCGCGCACGCGCTGGTGACCGACGCCAACTACTTGGCGGGACTTGCCCGCATCGACACCGGCCGTTTCCCCCACCGCACGCCGCATGTTCTCTTCTTTAACCCCTACACGGACTTCGCCGAATCGCCGGCTTTTGTTGCCGACATTTCCGCCAATTTCGAGGCAAAGCTCGCATCGTTGCGCGCCCATGCCACACAATTTCACAATCCCGGTTCTCAAGAGCCGGAGACATTCATCTCTTCCAAGACCTTTTGGGAGGGCATAGAGGTGCGGGCCCGCTACTGGGGTGCACGTATCGGCGTCACTTATGGCGAGCCTTTCCATGCCCAAGGCCCAATGCCATTGGACTGTCTGTCCGGACTGGGTGTGTAGAAACGCATGCACTGCGCACGGAGGGAATATCCTTGAGAATCGGAATCACCTGTCAGTCAAGCACCGGGGGCAGCGGAATACTGGCCACCGAACTGGGTATGGCGCTCGGGAAACGGGGCCACGAAGTTCATTTCGTAACCACCGAAACGCCCGTGCGTCTGACACGCTTTCAGGAGAATGTGTACAACCATTCAGTGGATATGATCACCTATCCCCTGTTCCGGCTCCCCCCCTATTCGCTGGCGCTCGCGTCAAGGATCAGCGAAGTCGCTGAGGAGTTCAACATCCAGGTGTGGCACGCGCACTATGCCATTCCGAACGCGGTGGCCGCCCAACTTGGGCGCGACATGCTGCCCAAAGAGAAGCGGTTCTCCCTCGTAACCACGCTGCACGGCACAGATATCACTCTGGTGGGCAGCCATCCGTCCTTCTACCGTGCCACACGCTACGGCATGGAGAGCAGCGATGCGGTCACGTCGGTGTCCAACTGGCTCAGCGAAGAAACGGAACGTGAATTCCATCTGACCCGGCCCGTGCGAACCATCTACAACTTTGTTGACTCGGAACGGTTCAAGCCGCGACCGGCCAACCGTGCCGCGCTGGCCAAAGACGACGAGAAGATCGTTATGCATATCTCGAATTTCCGGCCGGTCAAGCGGGTGACCGATGTGGTGCGCGCCTTCCGCAAGATGCTGGAACAGGTCAATGCGCGGCTGATCATGCTGGGCGACGGTCCCGAGCGCATCGGCGCAATGGGCGTCGCGCGGCAACTGGGCATCACTGAGCGCATCACCTGCCTGGGCAACGTGGAAAACGTCGAGGCGCTGCTGCCTGCGGCCGATCTTATCTTTCAGCCGAGTGAGCACGAAAGTTTCGGTCTGGTGCCCCTTGAGGCCATGGCCTGTGAGGTGCCCGTACTGGTCACCGCCAGCGGCGGCATCACCGAGGTCGTCGAGCAGGGGGTCACAGGCTACCTGTGCGAGGTGGGCGACATCGACGCGATGGCGCGGTGTGGCGTCGAAATTCTTTCCAACCCCGACCGCGCCCGCGAAATGGGCAGACACGGGCGGGAGCATGCCATCCGGAGATTCTCGCCCGAACTTATTGTGAGCGAGTATGAAGCCCTCTACGAGGGGCTGTTGACCAGTCGCGAGCATCAGCCGGACCGTTCCTGAAAAGCCGCCGCGCCTTGCCGCGAATGCACTGACTGGGCTACCATTGGCCGAAATGACGGCCCGGCGGTCATGGAGGTTTCTTCTATGCTTGAATTGCAGGTGCTCGGTGTTACCCCCCCCGGCAGTGCAGAATACCCCACGGTGATTCTGCGCCATGAGGAACAGGTCTTGTTCATCAGCATTGGTCCCTTCGAGGCTGCCGCCATCGCCTGGGGGCTGAAGAGTGACAAACCCGTACGGCCAATGACGCACGACCTCATCCTTAATATCCTGGCGGGACTGCGCGGGGAGATAAAATCAGTCACCGTCTACAAACTTGAGAAGGGAACCTTCTTCGCCTATCTGATGGTGGAGCAGCGCGGTGTCGAGGGAGGCGTCGAACAGGTGCTTCGCATAGACACGCGCCCCAGCGACGGCATCGCCATTGCCGTGCGCTCCGGATGCCCCATTTATGCGGCCGAGGAAGTCATGGCCGAAGCGGGCCGGGACTTCAGCCTGCTTCAGTCCCAGTCCGATGAAGGAGAGGAATCGGAAAACGAAGCGGAAGACGAGGATGAGGGCGATGAAGACGACGAGGAAAGGCCGGATTTCGGGGAAGAAGATTAGTGATTCCCATTGAATCATTCCCATGGGAACCGGCCTGCGCCGAAACTCTTTTGGAAGACAACATACTTGAGATTTGGCGTGTGCCTGTCGAGTCGGCCGCGCAGGCGGGTCAAATCACCGGCCTGGCTTCTGAAGAACAGGCACGCGCGGAGTGCATGAACAGCCCCGTCCGGCGCGCACAGTACATTGCAGGACATGTCCTCGCGAACAGACTGCGTTCGCACCATGGCGCGCCCTTGTTCACCAGTCTCTCTCATTCGGGGGAATGGGTTGTTGTGGCCGCGGCGAGAAACGGCCCGGTCGGCGTGGACATGGAATGCCTGCGGACTGAGCGTCCCTTGAAGCAACTGTCACGCCGTTTTTTCCCGCCGGAGGAAGATGCCTGGCTGGCGCAGTTTCCATTGGAGGAACAGTCGCATGTCTTCTATTGGCTGTGGACCGCCAAGGAGGCCCTGTTCAAGGCACTGGGCATGCCCGCGGATGCGGCGCATTTCGCCGCACGACGGGTATTTGCATCTTTCGGAAGCCTGAGTCTCCCGCAAGACCTCATCGTGGGGAACCACAAGGTCGGCTGGTTTTGCGCCGCGCCCGGCTACTTGGGAGCCTACGCGGCGCCGCTGAACATCTCGCGCACCCACTTCCTGCGCCCTGAGTAGACTGTGAAGCACGAGAACGACATCCCCGGCGGCAAGCGTCGCCGGGGATGTTTCGCCCCATCGGGGAAGGTCTTCAGTTTACCGCCATGCTTCGGTCCTCCGGGGACAAGAAACCGTCATGGTTGTGGTCGTTCTGGTTGAAACGTTCCTGGGTCAGTTTGGGAAAGGCCGCCTTGGCCTCCTCAAAG
>CAIJOU010000125.1 GCA_903822375.1 Candidatus Hydrogenedentota bacterium | reverse complement strand
CTTCAGCGGCATAGCGCAGTTCTTCCAGAGACTATTCGGACCCCGAGTCAACGGCTAAGATAACCGCCTGTGCCGGATGTCAACATCTGACCTGCGGCATAGGGTAACTTCAACATCCGTTAACCCTCCAGATCGGTAATGAGTACATTCCCGGCCGGCAGCAAACAACCCGCAAGGAGCAACCCATGCACAACATCACGTTACAACGCATTCCTAAAATCGCCGGTGGCGCAATGCGCCTGGACCTCGCGGCTCTGTTGGGCCAATTCTTCAATAATGTCTTTGGGTTCTTCCAGAGACTCTTCCGTCCCCGGAATCTCCTCTAAGCTTGCCGCCGTTTCTGGACATCGACTTTCGACATGCGGGACCCGATGACATTGACGTCTGTGTTGGACTGTGCCTGCTCGTCATGGGAAAAGAGCTGGAAGGCCTTTTCGGTGGGTTAAGACGCGGACTCAGCACACGGGATGTGATGACGGTACTGTGCCGCGCGGAAGACACCGAATTCTCATGGCGGCATTTCACGCTTGTCGAGCAGGACGGGCATATACTCGCTGGATTATGCGCGTTTCCCACGGACGCTCATCCCCAAATGATGAAGCGGCTTCCGGGCTGTCTGCAGAAGGATTGTGGGATTGGGACCGGCGGATTGGCCAAATTGTTCCTGCGCTCCCTGCTGGCCAATTTCGTCCATCGCAACCAGCAAAGTGCCCCAGGGAGCCTCTATATCCTTCTCGGCGGGGTGTTTCCCGAATATCAGCGAACCGGCGTAGCCCGGTCCACGTTGGAATGCCTGTTCGACCGGGCACGCGCCAACGGCTTTCGGCAAGTTTCCCTGCATGTGGACCGCAAAAATCACGCCGCCCTAGGACTCTACCGAACACTTCAATTCCATGAAACACCAAGCAAGGCATTACTGCGCAGAGTGCTCATGACCCTCGCCTTGGACTGAACGTGTACCCGGCGTTCGGGCGTTCTTTTTGGGGGGGCGCTGCCACCGGAGGCTGAGGCTGTCAGGCCTGCGTAACTGATTTTTGCAAGGGCGTAATCGAAAGAAAACAACCCCTGTGAAATGTCAATTGCCGCACGTGGAATATACCGCGCCGCTTCTCTGTTGCCATTCATGGCTAAATGGGAACATTCACCCGTGGGTAGACCATGATGTCGCAGGTTTCCTGTCTGTGGGTAGGCAGGGAAAAGACCGTGTTGGGCAGTATGCCGGGCATGGCGCGAATGCCTACCGGCCACAAAGGAGAGTCCATGAAAACAGCGTACTGGACGTTCTTTTCCGTCGCAACGGCTTTCCTACTGACAGGTTGCCCTCCTCAAGGTTCGCTTCAGGTTTTTATTGTGCCGGAAGGTGCGGTGAATGCAGGTGCCCAGTGGCAGGTCGACAGCGGCGGGCTTCAGAACGGCGCTGCGACAGTGACCGGACTCTCGACGGGCGACCACACGGTTGCGTTCACCACCATAAGCGGCTACACCACGCCGGGAGTGCAAATTGTGACGGTCACCGCGAACGGCACCGTTACCACAACCGGCAACTACACGGCGCTCCCGCAGACAGGTTCGCTCACAGTGACAATTGAGCCGGCAGCCGCGGTGACCGCGGGCGCGCAATGGCAGGTGGACGACGGTCCAATGCAAAACAGCGGCGCATCGATAACGGGCCTCCCGGTGGGCAGCCACACGGTGGCTTTTAAGGTGGTCAGCGGCTACATCACACCGGCCAGCCAGGATATATCTGTCAACGCCAATGAAACCGCGACTGCAACCGGAGTCTATGCGGCGACCGCGGAGACGGGTTCGCTTTCGGTCACGATCGAGCCGGCGGATGCGGTAACTGCCGGCGCACAATGGCAAGTGGACGGCGGCCCGATGCAGAACAGCGGTGCGACAATCCCGGGAATTACGGTCGGCGGCCACATCGTCGCCTTCAAGACCGTCAGCGGCTACGCCGCCCCGGCCAGCCAGCCCGTGACCGTCTCCGCCAACGCGACTGCAACCGCAACAGGGACATACACCGCGCTTCCTCATACAGGCTCCCTCGCGGTTACGATTGAGCCTGCGGGCGCGGTGAGCGCGGGTGCAAGATGGCAGATCGACGGCGGCGCGCCGCAAAGCGGCGGAAGCATCGTGGGCGGGCTTCCGGTGGGAACACACGTGGTGTCCTTCAAGATCATGGCAAGCTGGATCAGACCCGTCAGCCAGACGGTCACCATTACGGCCAACCAGACCACGACAGCCACGGGAAGTTACACGCAACAATTGTCCTCGCCCAACATGGTGGTTCTGGGTTACAGTGAACTGGGCATGCACTGCATGAACGAGGACTTCTCTGATTTCATGATCCTGCCGCCGTACAACAACTTCCATGCACAGGTCATCGACCGCAGCGGGGAAGACCCGCGAATCGTGCAAAACGGGATCACCGTGAGTTACACCATCCCCGGCAACACGACTTCGTCCAACAAGACCAACTTCTGGGATTATGCGCAGGCGTTGTTTGGCCAGACCTTCGCCGCAGACACGGGACTTACCGGGAACCACCTGAGCGGCACCATGGTTTCGGGCGCCGCCGAAGGCCGGAGCGACTGGGGTGTGACGGGCATACCCATTACACCCATCGACGACACCGGCACGGAGAATCCCTATTCTCTGGCGCTGGTAACGGTTTCACGGAACGGCACCAACATAACCCAAACCCAGGCCGTTGTGCCGGTGTCCTGGGAGATTAGCTGCAACATCTGCCACAACACCCCGGGGATCACGCCCGGCATGGACATTCTGATCGCGCATGACGCATTGCACGATACCGACCTCGTTAACAACAGGCCTGTTGCCTGCGGCTCCTGCCATGCGCAGCCCGAACTTGGATTTCCCGGCAACGCTTCACTTCCAAGCCTGTCCAGCGCCATGCATTCGGCCCATGCCCCGCGCATGGCCCAGGCGAACCTTGAAGTCGCCTGCTACGCGTGCCATCCCGGAGTGCGGACGCAGTGCCTGCGCGATATCCATTTCGCGAAAGGCATGACCTGCATCGACTGCCACGGGGACATGACGGCGGTCGGCAATCCCGCGCGTACGCCCTGGGTAACGGAGCCGAGCTGCGGTGGATGCCACACGGCCACGGCACCGGCCGGATTCCAATTTGAGCAAGCCAACACCCTCTTCAGGAATTCGAAGGGGCACCACGGCATCATGTGCGCATCCTGCCACGGCAGCCCGCACGCCATCACGCCGACAACGAAGGTCGAGGACAACATCCAGGCGATTGCCGTCCAGGGACACTCGGGTACCATCAACACCTGTTCCGTGTGCCATTCGCAGACACCGGACGACCCCTTCCCCCACCGTCTAAGCGGCGGAGACTGACTGTTCGGGTGCGCACGGCCTGACGGGTCATGGACACAGTCCGGGGCAGGCAGGAATAACCGGGAACGCGGCCGTATATTCTGGGTGCTGAACCGAATAGTGCGGCCTCAAAAGGCATGTTGCTTGATGATGAAAAGGCGGGGCTATTTGCCCGCGACGAGATACCTGTGCCTTGTCGGTTCGTCGAAACGTTCGATGGCGTAGCGAAGCGCGGTACGGGGCAGGCGGGCCGCAAACTGGTTCAGAAACGACTCCAGAACAAGCTGGTCTCGTTTGCCCACCTCGCGCAGCATCCAGCCAATCGCCTTGTGCATCAGATCATGCCCGTCTTGCTTCTCGACCAGCAGGCGTTCTGCCAGGGACAGGGTCTCGGCAAACCGGCCCGCCTTGATGAACGCGAAGGTGGCGAGCACGGCCACGCGGCGCGTCCACAGGTGGTCGCTTTCGGCCAGCGTAAAAAGCATCGAGTTGTCCTT
>CAIJOU010000124.1 GCA_903822375.1 Candidatus Hydrogenedentota bacterium | reverse complement strand
TGGAAAGAGGCCGCATCGTCCAGACCGTCGCCGTCATAGTCGGCAAGGGCAAAGGGCGTTCCGCCCACACCGCGCGAACTGACCTGGCGGTCCCGGTGCCAGCATTCATGACCGTCCTGGCCGGACAGCAGAAGCGTTTCTTCGCTGTGCATCATGGAGCGGCGCACGGTGACCAGCACATCCCTGCGAACAGGATCGGTGAAATGCCCTGTTTGCCAGAGGATGATGCCGCCCATGTTCCAGATGGGGGAAGTGCCGGGAATGGAAGGAAAGTCATGGGTCCAACGGGTGACGCCGGAGACAACTTCTTCGGCCACCATGCGGGCTGCGCCGTTCGGGGCGGACGTTGCGTAGAGGATCGAGGGCTTGCCATCGCCGTCCAAGTCGGCAAGCACCGGGCCGTGGCTGTTAGGCCAGTTCTCGCCCTGGCCGCGTCCGCGAATGCGACGCAACTCCGCAGGCAGTGTGTCATCCGCCGGCGGGTGGAAAAGGACCAACTCCTCGCCGTTGCCCTGAACGGCAATCACGGGACGCTCCGAACCGGCGCCGCGGAGGATGGCTGGGGGGGCTGCGGGAATGCCAAGGGGGCGCACAGCCAGCGTGCGCGGCTTTCCGTGTTCCGCCAGAATGGCTTCGGCAGTCGTTTCAAGTGTATGGGCGGTGCCGAGAATGCTGCCCGAAGCATCAAGAGCAAGGGCATTCAGGCCCGGTCCATGCACAGAGGAAAGCACCTGAAAGGCTCCGTCCCGCCACTGCACGGATTGCAGCGCAACGTTGCCCGATTCATCCTTTGCCCGCAGAACCGCGCGGGCACCTTCGGGGAACGGCCGGCACAGCGCGGTCCGGTTCGCAAGCGTGGCGCCGGAGTTGACGTTGGGCGGGAAGGGCGGGTCCCACAACTGCCAGCCGCATGTCTCCGCCCGCCATTGGACTGCGAGTGTATGGTCTTTCATTCCGTATACATGAATGGGACCGAACTCGGGGACGGCACCTCCCGTCGTCGGTACGGTGAGCAGTTCAGCGTGACCATCGTTGTTGAGGTCTGCGGTTCCTTGAAGGTATTCGTTCTCCAGCGTGTATTTCGCAATGCCCGTCATGCCCTCGCACACAACCGTGCGCCATTGGCCGTTGTCGTCAACGTTGAATGTGCACACAAGCACTTCCTTGCGCCCGTCTCCGTCCACATCGCCGACCGGATTGGGATTGACGCGAAGCACGCGTTTTGGATTTGAAATGTCCGGCTCAATGATCTGCTGCCAGAGGAGGGCCAGCTTTCCTTCCTTGAATCCCAGCACTTCCACGTGTTTGCAGAAATCGGCCTGGACAACGAACTCGCTCTTACCGTCGCCGTCGAGGTCATAGGCGCCGAAGAAGCCGTAACTCCGGCCCTCGGTGAAGCGGTAGCGGTACTTGACCTTGCCCGTTGCAGCGTCGAGCAGAATGAGGTCGTTCCATGGTAGAAAGGCAATTTCCAGCGCCCCGTCGCCGTCGAAATCGCCCGCAAGCGGCATGGCCAGGAACAGCAGGTTGAAAGGTTCCGTTTCCCATGCCTGTTGCCATGCGGTGCCGTCCCATTTGGAACAGCGGGCGTGCGCTTTCTGCCATTGTCCGTTTACGGTGGGAAGATTGAACCCGCTCTCAAACTCCACCTTTTCAAGGCCGGGTGTGTCTGGAAAGATGTCGGCGTAGACGACGGTGGAACTCGATGCGGAAGACTGTGACTTTCCCGCAATCATCCCTTCGGGTCCGCTGCGTCCCCAGCGCGGGTCGTTCTCTTCGGAAGCGTTTGTATCCTGCGGAGCGGGGGAGAGGGCCAGTTGGCCATTGTCTTTGTCCCGTTCGGCGACAAAGACGGTCTCGCGTTGCCCGGCGAAATAGGACCACTGAATTTTGGGGGAAGTGATGGTTCCCTTTCCGGGAGAATGCCCGTCGAGCGCACCATTCTGACGGTTACAAGGCCAGTCGGCTTGCGAGGACTGTGCAGGGACTTGGGCAAATGCTGAATTTAGGGCGATGACAAGGGCGAATACGGTGAGATGCATCGAGAGCTATTCCCGGCGTTGTTCCTGTGGCGTCTATAGACATGCTAGCAAGCATGAAAAGCGGACCCGCGTGCCTCTTCAGGCCTTTGGAAGAATAGTCAAAGGCGAGCCGCTGGTGCAAAGCGGGTTTGCGAAGGCACATGACCACAGAG
>CAIJOU010000123.1 GCA_903822375.1 Candidatus Hydrogenedentota bacterium | reverse complement strand
GCGGACGCAAAAGCGTCCTGGCTGCCCGAACGCCACCATGTGCTCAACATCGCCGCACCGCCGGCCCCCGAAAACACAAATCCGGAATTTCCCGTGGTGGTCGAACCCTTCCTCGAACACGTTCGCGCCACCGTGGAGGGCATTGACGCCGCCGGTGCGACCGGCATCGCCGTGGATGCCGCCGGCAATCTGGTGGTCTCACGCGAACCCAAGCCCGCGTTCAAAGCCGGGGAAACCATCAACGCCCAGGTTCAGGTGGCCGGCGTCCTTTGGTGCGGCACCAACCAGGGACTCTACAAGAAGGACGGAAAGAACTGGAAACGCCATGAATCCTACGGCGTGGACGGACCGCTGGCCACGAAGGTCACCGCGCTTGCCTGCGATCCCCAGGGCGGGCTCTGGGTCGGCACGCCCATCGGCCTGAGCCTCATGAAGACCGACGGCACCTGGACACACGTGCAGGGCAAACAGGGCATGCCCTATGAGAACGTTACCTCGCTGGCCTGCGATCCCAACGGCAATCTCTGGATTGGCACCACCTGCGGTGCCATCCTGTACAAGCCCAACGAGACCGGCCGCAAATGGTTCTATCGTGAGGGCAAACGCTACCTGCCCGGCGACCAGGTGCTTGCCGTGGTCCTTGCCCCGGCGGGCATGCCTGCCTATTTTCTGACCGACGGTGGCATCGGCAAAATCGAGGCCGTACCCCGCACCCTGCTCCAGAAGGCGGAGATAATCGAGAAGCGGGTGAACGAGCGCCACCGGCGGGAGGGCATGGTGGCCGACTGCTGGCTGGACGACCCGGAGAACCCCACGTCCCACAAGATCCACGACAACGACAACGACGGCCTGTGGACCGCCTATCACGTCGCCGCCATGTCGCTGTGCTACGGCGCGACCAAGAATGAGGCCGCAAAGGCCTCGGCGACGGAAAGCATGCACGCGCTGTACATGCTGCAAAACGCCTCGGGCATTCCCGGACTGGTGGCGCGCAGCGTGCTTCCGCCGGAGATCGGCAAGACCAGGGGCAAACAGTGGCAGCCCACGCCGGACGGGTCCAAGTACTGGAAGAGCGACACCTCCAGCGACGAGATAGACGGCCATTATCTGGCGTTCTACACGTTCTATGAGCATGTCGCGCAGTTTGACGATGCGGAAAAGAAGCTGATCATCAAACAGGTCCGCGCCCTGACCGACCATCTGGTCGACAACGGCTACCAGTTGATTGACTGGCACGGAAAACGGACCCGTTGGGGATTCTGGGACCCAAAATCCATGAACGAAACCCCCATGGGCGCGACGGAGGCGGGGCTCAACAGCCTGCAGATGCTCTCCTTCCTGAAAGTGGCCCACCATATCACCGGCGACAAGAAGTACGAGGAGCACTACCGCAGGCTCATCGTCGAGCACGGTTATCTGAACAACATCCTGCTCACCAAGAAGAGCTTCCCCGACTCCAACAACCACTCGGACGACCAGTTGGGCTATGTCGCCTGGTATCCCATCCTGCAACTGGAGACCGACCCCCGGATTAGGCGTGCGCTGACCACCGGCGTGCGGCGGCACTATGAGGTCGTGCGGCCCGAGCAGCCCAGTTTCTACACATTCGTCACGGCCACAGTCGCGCCAAGCCAGTCGGACATTCTGGGCGCGGTGGAAAACCTGCGCCAAATCCCCACCGACCGCCGCATGTGGCCGCAGGAGAACAGCCAGCGCGCCGATGTAAGCTTCTCTGAACTGCCCAACCGTTTCGGCAAACGCGTGCTAACCCGCGTCGTGCCCGCCGACGAGCGCGCATTCCAGAAGTGGAATGGCGACCCCTATTCTCCCGACGGCGGTCATGACGGCCGTGTGGAAGACGACGGCGCAGCCTATCTCCTCCCCTATTGGATGGGCCGCTTCCACGGCTTCATCACAGAGAAGTAGGCGTAACCGTAGGGTGTGCGAAGTCCGCCTCCGGCGGACGGAGCACACCATCCCGGCTTCGGTACAAGCTATCCTACTGGATGGGTCGATACCACGGCTTAATCGCGGAGAAGTGAGGATGTCTTAAATCCCCCTTCGAAGGGG
>CAIJOU010000122.1 GCA_903822375.1 Candidatus Hydrogenedentota bacterium | reverse complement strand
TGAATATCAGATAGCTCTCGTCGCGCGCATCTCCGGCGCAGGACGACACGATCAGGCCCGCCCACATGTCCTGAACCGGCCCCCGGTCGTGCCACGAACCCTGGTCCAGCAGGATGTACATCAGCCGCGGATGGGCGCGGTCCATGTCGATGCCCGCACCGTCATCGGCCCTGCGCCGCGCCTTGTCCAATATCTGGCGCGCATTCTGCGCGCGCCACGACTCTATCCGTTCATACATGCAGCCATCCTTTGCCCGCCAAACGCCCTGTTTGCCAATCGGACGGCCTTATCCCCCGTGTCCGCGCCGGCGCGCATCCCCCCACGGCAACAAAGGCCCGCGGCGTCCAACGCCGCGACCCGCAGCAATCCCCCAGGATCAAGACCGTTCCAGCACCGCTGCGCGTACCGCGCCAGAATCAGTATGCCGTGCCGAAGAAGATCTTCATGATCAGGTTGTATATCGCGTTGACCAGGCTCACAAGAAGGCCGATGATGTTGATCACCGACTCGATGGCCGCCCGCGCCGGAACATCCCGCATATGCTCTCGCTTGTGCATCTCTGTACGCTGCCTCCAAAATACGACAAAAGAACCGCTTGAAAATCACCGGGCAAGTATACCAACTTTTGGCCCCAAACACACCAACACAAACCCGGCAGTTGGTCAGGCCTGTGTGGACCATGGGCCCTCGAAGGACACGGCGTGGCACGACCGCACACGCAGGACACTCGGCGGGTGATAGAACTGCACTTTTCGACCGCTCTGTTCATGTTTGGCCGGCGGACCGTTCCCAGGTCACGCCTGTCCCGGTCAGCATACGAAACAGATGTGCCCCAGAATGGCCAGCGCCAGCGCGATAACGCCTACCAGCACGGCACCGATATCTCCGCCGTTATGGCAGTGACAGCCGACCGGTCCAAGATAGGCATCCAATTCCTCCTCGGTCAGCAGTCCGTTGCCGTCGACGTCGATTTCGGCAAAGCCCTCCGCCGTAAGGCGCGGCTGGGCGGCTTGGGCCTCGTCCTGGCTTATTTGCCCGTCATGATTGGCGTCGACCTGCCCAAAGTTGTCGAAAACATACTGCGCCATTTCCTCGACTGTCGGCGCTTCGCCTTCACCCTCTCCTTCTCCTTCGCCTTCGCCTTCGCCCTCTACCCGGGGATGGCATTCGCAGGCATTACCGATGCACATCGGCGCAAGAAGCGCTGTCTGGTCCGACTGCAGGGGAACGTTTATGGTTTTCGTAAATGTGTTATACCCCGGCACGCTGACCGTGAACGTGTGCGGGGTGCGCGTAAGCGGTGTAAATGGATAGACCCCCAGCTTGTTCTGCGTGACCGGTGTGGAATATCCACTGACTGTGACCGTGGCGTTGAGAATGCGCTGCTGCGTCGCCGCATCCCAGACGACCACGTAAGCGTCCGCCAAATTCGACGTGCCACCCGCCGGCAGGATGAGGGCAGGAAGCGCAACGCTCCCTGAGAAAAAGCCCTGTATTGTGGCGGGGTTGGTTGTGCCCCATTCGTTGTTTTCCACGTTAATGAGCAGCGGGCTCTGATTGTTGACCGCCTTGCCTGCGATGGAGGTCAACTGGAAGGTGTTGTACCCCGTGCCGGAAATGTCTGCACCGCCAAGACCACCTCCGGCGGTGGCCACCGCC
>CAIJOU010000121.1 GCA_903822375.1 Candidatus Hydrogenedentota bacterium | reverse complement strand
GGGACGTGGGCTTGTGCATCGCGAAGTACTACTTCGCGAGCAGGTGCTTTCCCAAGTGCAACTTGGGAATGAGGAAACTTCGCAGGAAAGTGCGTTCCTGCTTTCCATTGATGAATCTGGAAAACAGGAACTCAGGAGAATGAGCAAGAATCGTCGCTGAGAATATTCCTATTCTTGGGCGTTCTTGGCTGCCTGCTCCTGCTCGGGCGTGACCATCTTGCCGGACCAAAGCCGATTGATAACGGCCAGAATGGCCGTTGTGCTCACCAGGAACACCGCGAAGAGGGCGATGGCGTAGCCCGTGCGCCCGTAGAGAAGGTTGCCCACGGTGAACAGGGCGGACCAGATCATGGTGCATCCGGCAAGCCAACCCACCAGCGCCAAGGGGATGTTTTCGTGGGTTGCCCGGGCCTCTTCATCGGTCACGCCGGCCTCATGGCGAATGGCATACCAGCCGGGGCCGAAGGGGCGCACTTTCTTATAGAAGTCAATGAGCGTCTTGCGATCCGTCTGGGGTCCGAAGAAGGCGGCCAAGGTCCAGCAGACCGTTGTGATGGCGATCGTGATCAGCAGGCTTGATGCCGTTGTGAATTCGATTCCGTTCCGTTTGAGCACCAACATTGCCAGGGACACGCCAAAGGAACTGACCATGGCCACGACCTCACACCATGCATTTATACGCCACCAGAACCACCGCAACAGGTAGAGGAGGCCCGTTCCCGCACCCACTTGGAGCATGATGTCGAAGCTGTCCTTAGCGGACTGGAGGACATACACCATCCCGCAAGAGGCCAGGAAGAGGCCCATCGTAGCGAATCTGCCGGCCCACACGTAGTGGTGTTCGGTCGCGTCTTTCCTGATGAAGCGGCGATAGAAATCGTGCACCAAATAGGACGCGCCCCAGTTGAGGTGCGTCAATATTGTTGAGGAATTTGCCGCAATAAGCCCGCCAATCATCAAACCGGCAAAGCCGACGGGCAGAAACACCAGCATGGCCGGATAGGCGATGTCGTGATTGACCAGGCTTGGGTCCAAATTGGGAAAGGCGCTCTGAATGTCGGATAGTTTGGGATAAACAACCAACGAGCACAGGCCAACGAGAATCCAGGGCCACGGACGGAGCACGTAGTGGGCGACGTTGAAGAACAACACGGCGCCCAAGGAGTCCTTTTCGGACTTTGAAGAGAGCATGCGCTGGGCGATATAGCTTCCGCCGCCGGGTTCGGCACCCGGATACCACACGGCCCACCACTGCACCGCAATGGGCAAGATGAAGACCGCGATGGCCATGTCCCAGTTGCTGGTGAAATCGGGCAGGATGTTGAGGTAGTGCAGCATTGTCTTGCCGTCGGGTGCAAGTTGCGGGGCGGACAGCTTTTCGACGAGGCCGTGCAGTCCGCCGACCTGGGGCAGCTTCAGGGCAAAGTAGGCGGCGGCGATGACGGCGGTCATCTTGATAAAGAATTGAATCATGTCGATCACCAGCACGCCCCAGAGGCCGGAGTGGGTGGCGAAGATGACGTTCAGGGTGCCGATGCCCACAAGCGTCTGCCAGCGCGGCAGGCCGAAGAGGATACCGGCAATCTTGCAGGCGGCCAGATTCACTGAAGCCATGATGATGCAGTTGAAGAAGAGGCCCAGGTAGACGGCGCGGAAGCCGCGCACGACGCTGGCCGCCTTGCCGGAATAGCGGATCTCGTAGAATTCGAGGTCTGTCATGACGCCTGAGCGGCGCCACAGCCGGGCATAGAAAAAGACCGTGGCCACGCCGGTCAGCACGAAGGCCCACCAGCACCAGTTGCCCGCCACACCCTGGCGGCGCACGATGTCGGTTACGAGGTTTGGCGTGTCGCTGCTGAAGGTGGTCGCGACCATGGACAAACCCGCCAGCCACCACGGCACAGAGCGGCCGGATGCGAAGAATTCGGTTGTGCTCTTGCCTGCCCGTTTTCCGAAGAACAGTGCAGGGACGAAACAGATGAGCAGCGAGCCAACAATGATGACCCAGTCCATGTGATGCAGGTGCATGCCATGATTCCTTTCCGCATTGGAGAACCGCGCGGGGACGCTCCAAACCCACCCGTGCGCGGTGACAACGGTTCCGCCGCCGAATTTCGGCGCGCCAGTGTAACCGTCACACGGGTCGGCGCTCAACTCTGTCCTTTTGCAGCCGGATTCACAGGGCAAATTAGCGGCAGAATGCCGCTTGTTTGCGGCGCAGTCCCTATACCTGCGTGGACTACCCCCCGCATGTCCTCTTTGATAAGCGGGGGAATAACCCGGTACACTCAAAGCGCCGTACATGGCAAGTCCTCCCCGGCGCAAGGCTGGTGCCTGAGTCCGGGACGTGACCAACCATTTGGGGTACTATTGACCATGAACAGAACAACCGATTCCTTCCCCCCCTCCGGGGAGTCCGCGCCGCCCGAGTTGGATGATTTTGACGACCTTGCCCGCTCCGGCAGGGGTGGCCTGTTTTCCCGCATCGGGGAACGCTTTAATGAGGCGTTACAACAGGGCCGCGGCGGGGCGCGCCACCGGAACGCCATTGAACAAATGCGCCGTTCCCCCGCCATAACGCCGGACGACGCGGCCACGCGCCGATCCCGGAATGTCAATCTGCGCCGGATGGTTATCCCTGAAGGGGTCACCATTGAGGGTTCCCTGGTCGCCGGTTCGGAATCCGAAATCGGAGGGCGTATCGAGGGCGACCTCACAGTGGAGGGGGCGCTGTTCTTGTTGAAGAGCGCCGTTGTGACCGGAAACGTGCGGGCCGGTTCGTGCCAGATGGACGGCGTTGTCGAGGGCCATGTTGAAGTGTCCAACGACCTTGCAATAGGAAAGACGGGCCGTCTCAATGCGGACGCCATTGCGGGGCGCAACGTGGACATTGCCGGACAGGTGCACGGGAGTGTGACCACCCCCGGAAGGCTGCGCATGGCGGCGGGCAGCGTTGTCAACGGAGACGTGTGCGTGCGCGTTTTAAATATGGAGGAGGGTGCCGCGCTGAACGGCGTGTGCACCATGCGCGCGCCGACCCCAAAAACTGAAGATGCCGTTCCGGCAATGGAGCAAACAACATGATGATGCCAGGCATGTACTATGGTCCGGACATACTGCTGATGATTCCGGCCCTGATATTCACCCTGTGGGCCCAATGGTCCGTCAAGAGCGCCTACACGAAGTATTCACAGATCGGAACGCGTTCGCGCATGACCGGCGCCCGGGCGGCGCAGGCGATCATGGACAGTGCGGGGGTGCGCAATGTTGAGATTGGCGCGATTCCCGGGGAAATGACCGACCACTACGACCCGAAGCAGAAGATCGTCAACCTTTCAGAAGGCGTCTACGGCAGCGACTCGATAGCGGCGGTGGGCATTGCGGCGCATGAAGTGGGCCACGCGATTCAGGACGCCCACGGTTATGCGCCGATGAAGTTGCGCCATTTCATTTACCCGATCTCCTCGATCGGTTCAACGCTCTCGTGGCCGCTGATTATGTTCGGGCTCTTCTTCGGCCATGGCAGCGCACTGTGGGTGCTGCATCTGGGCATCTACCTCTTCGCCGCATCCGTGGCGTTCACCATCGTGACGCTGCCGGTGGAGTTCAACGCGAGCAGCCGCGCGGTGCAGGCGCTGGCGAAGGGCGGCTATCTGACTGACGATGAGCTGAACGGCGTGCGCAAGGTGCTGCGCGCCGCCGCGCTGACCTATGTGGCGGCCGCTGCGACGGCCGTTATTCAACTCCTGCGCCTGCTGATTATCGCCCGCGGGCGCGACTAGGACCCCCGATGCCCCGCATGACAGCATATACCGCGCCGCGCGCCCTTCTGGGCGTCGCGGCGCTGCTGTTTGCCCTGTGCCCGGACGTGCGCGCGCAGGAGCAGGTCTTCACCGTGCGCATGACGGGGCATGCGGACGGCGTGGGCATGACGGCGCGCAACAACGCCGTTGCGGCGGCGGAAGAGCAGATTATTACCGACGTGCTGCGGTCCATGGTGAACATGGAAGACCTGGCCCCTTTCAAAGCCATGCTTCGCCATGCGTCGGGCTACGTTCAACGCTATGACATGCTGCGCTGCGATACGGCCAACAACAGCACGACGGTGGAAATTGACGCCTTTGTCCTTGAAAAGCCGCTGCGCCAGGACGTTGCCGCCGCCATGCTCCCGCGCCTGCCCAAGCATTCCTCCGTACTGCTCGTAATCTCCGAACAGCCCACTCCGGAAATTCCCGCCAGGACCGGAACCGGCGCGGCCTATCTGGTGCTGCGCGACGGTCTGGAGAAATACGGTTTCAGCGTTATCGGGCCGGACACGCTGAGCGCGGTTTACAGCGCCGACAAACTCCTGGCAGTTGCGGGCGGCACGGTGGACGAAGGCTCGCGTTTTGCACGGGAGAACCTGCAGGACGTGGTGATCACGGGCCAGGCCCTGTCCGTGCACGAGGCCCTTTCCACCGCAGCGGACATGACCCGAAACCGCAGCCGCGTGGCGCTCCGTATCTTCTCGGGCCCTGACGGCAAGATGACCGACGCGCTGGGCGCCGAGGCAGTGGTGCAAAGCGCGGACCCGCGCGACGGGGGCGACCAGGCCATCTCTGATGCTGCCGGCAAACTGGTGACCGATACCACTGTCGCGGTCGTGCTCGCGCTGCTGGGGCGCGAGCAGAAGGACCGCGTTCTGCTTATCGTGGAGCAACCCGGCGACGAGGCGGTTGTCCATGAGATTGCGGAGTCACTTCGCAAGGTGCCCGGGGTTGCGGGGGTCGAGGAGATGCTCGGGTCCCCCGCATTGGCACGTTTCCAGATTGACTATCAGGGGTCCATGGCCCAACTGGCCGACCTGACACACACGCTGCCCCTGTCGGCCGGCACCCTTGAAGTGCGCAGGGCCGTGGGCCGGGAGATCACCACGGCAATCCGGCGCTAGAGCCTCAGCCCTTGCGGACTTCGTACTTGCCGTCGTCCTCATGGATCACGAAATAGGGCCGCTGCTGCACCTCGACAAAAATGCGCCCGATGTATTGGC
>CAIJOU010000120.1 GCA_903822375.1 Candidatus Hydrogenedentota bacterium | reverse complement strand
CTGCTCATAGGCGGCAATGCGCGCGTTGGCGGCGCGAATGCGGGCCGTGTCGAATTTCGGCTTGCGGTCGAAGGTGTAGATGCCGTTCTGCTCCTGCTCGACATTGGTCAACTGCGTGTAGCAGAAGCCGAAGAGGTACCGGTTGTCGAGCAATGCGTCCGTGAGACCCTTGTACCGCTCGTAATACTCGTCCAGCGTTTTCGGGTTGTTGCCGTATCCCCAGCCCTTGGAATCCTCGGTCCAGCCGATGCCGCCGTATTCGCTCAGGAAGAAAGGCACGGGCTTGGACGCGCCGCCGGTGTAGCGCTCGGGCAGCAGGGTGTCGCCGCACTGCGCGTCCCAGCGCGCCTTGAAGGATTCGGGCTTCTGGTCATAGTCGTGGGCGTCCAGCACGTCCGGGTCGGGGTGGCCGTGATGATAACCGCTCGACTCAATCACCGGACGGGTCGGGTCAATGGCGTGGGTCATGTCCACGATGACATTCTGGAGCCTTACCGCCTCGGCGGGCGTCTCGTTGAAGGGGCACCAGCCGATGATGGCGGGGTGGCTGCAGTCGCGCTCGACAACCTCGCGCCATTCATTCACCACGGGCAGTTCGCAGGCGGGGTTTTTGTAGTCCAGCCCCCAGTTCGGAAACTCGCCCCACACCAGGTAGCCCAGCTTGTCGGCCCAGTACAGGAAGCGCGGCTCAAACACCTTCTGGTGCAGGCGCGCCCCGTTGAACCCGGCCTCCATGGACAGCTCGATGTCGTGCTTGAGCGCCTCGTCGCTGGGCGCCGTCCACACGCCGTCCGGGTAAAAGCCCTGGTCCAGGACGGTCCGCTGGAACACGGGCTGCTTGTTGATGAGCAGCGCCCGGCCCTCGATGGTCACGGTCCGCAGTCCGAAATAGCTGTCCAGCCCGTCCACCTCCGCGCCGTCCGCCGCGGCCAGGGTCAGGCGCAGGTCATAGAGCAGCGGCGAGCCGGGATGCCATAGGCGCACTTCCGAAACGGGCAGGTCTATCGTCGCATTTCCCCCCGCCACGGCCGCCTCGGCTTTGCCCACCTCGCGGCCGTCCACCTTGGCCGCGGCGCGCAGGGTCATGCCCGCCGAGAAGCCCTCGACATGCACCCACAGCCGTGCGCGCGCGTGGTCGGGGTCGGGGGTCACGCGGAACTTTTCAACATAGGAGGTGCCCACCGCCTCCAGCCAGACCGTCTGCCAGATGCCGGTGGTGCGCGTGTACATGCAGCCGAAACTCTCCTGCTTGGGCGACTGCTTGCCCCCGGCCTGCGCGCCGGACCGCACGTCGTCAAAAGCGTGGATGACCACCGTGTTCTCGCCGGACTTGAGCAGTGGCGTGATGTCGAAAGCAAAGGCCGCACTGCCGCCGGTGTGCGTGCCGGCCGCCTTGCCGTTCACCCACGCGGTGGTCTTCCAGTCGCACGCGCCCACGTGCAGCAGAACGCGCTTGCCGGACCAGCCTGCGGGCACGTCCACGCTGCGCCGGTACCACACATTGCGCACAAAATCCTTGCGTGCCAGCCCGGAGAGTTCACTCTCACGGCAGAAGGGCACGACAATCTTGTCGGGATATTCCGCGTCGCTGGCCAGGAAAGACGCCTCGTCGTCGTTGGTTTCGGTGAATTCCCATTCCCCGTTCAGATTCATCCACTGGGCGCGAAGCATGTCCGGCCGGGGATGTTCGGACCGGGGGAGGTCCGCCGCACCGGCCGCGCCGGCCGTCATCAACGTTGCGCACACGCAGGCCGTAAAATATCGTGCCATAGGTCTGTTCTCCATGGTTCAAGATTCAATGATTTCATCGTTGTGGACGATATGGACTCTATGGACAACGTGGACGAAAACAGAAAACACACGCCGTTCCCTCTACTCCACTTTGTCAATAAAGTCTACCCGGTTCACAATGTACACAGACGATGAGTCGGTTATTTTACCTCTTCGACCGTCCATTCCAGTATCCCGCCGGAGAATCCCTCCTGCAGGCGGACTTCCACGCGCAGGGCGGTTGTCCTCACGGGTTTGAAGGACACCTGGTTCCAGCGGTCCTTGTCCACCCCGTATTGCGCAGCGCCTTCCACTTTGCGCCAGTGCTCGCCGTCTTTGTAAAGCACCTGCCACTTGGCCGGCACGCGGCAGCCGCCGCCGGCCCCGTCGTCGAACCAGTAGACGCTGGAGCCGGACACGGTAGTCTCAGCGGGAAAATCGTACTGCACCCATTGCGTGTCCCCCTTCTTGTCCCACCAGGTAAACCGCGGGATTGACTGGTCATGCGAGTTTTTCGGCTCGATGCCGTCGGAAAGGGCCTCCACCGTGTCGGCCTGGAAGACATGGGAGGCCGTCGCGGTGCTCTTGGACATGAGTGTCACGGGCGGCGCGGGTTTGGCCTTCTCCGCCGTGCGCGCCATCCACACCGCCATGTCGCTGTCGCCCCGGTGGCCCCAGGCATAGTTGGGTATGGCCACCAGCGGATGGTCCACCGCTTCAATCGCATTGTTGTCGCCGCGTTTCACCGCGCGCGCCGTGCCCGTAATCACCTGCACGCCCCGGAGCAGGTCGGCACGGAATTCGGTGGACAGCGCGATGTCGTCGGGCAGGAACAGGCTCAGCGCGTGGCCGCCGTTGTCGATGCCTTCGGCGCAGAACACGATGGGACCGCGCTCCAATGCCACCCGGCCGCGGTCGTCCTCGACGGCTCCGTTGGCCAGCACGCGCCGGACCGGCATGTCGAGCGTCAGCTCGACCTTGTCGCCCGGCTTCCATTCGCGGCGGAGGACGGCATACCCCTTGTCCAGTTGCAGTTCGACGGGCTTGCCGTTGACCGATACCTGCGGGGCCTTGGCGTCGGTATTGAGATAATAATACAGGTCGGACGGCACGGGCCTGCTCTGTGCCCAGCCGGGGATGCGCAGGCGCAGGTCAAAGGTCTTGGCCTTGTCGGGTGTGACGGTCAGCGCCACGGCACCGTCCCAGGGATAGCGCGTTTCCTGCGCAATCTTGACGCTGCCGAAGGGCGCCTCCACCTCGGCCTCGCCGCCCATGTAGAGGCTCACGTAGATCCGGTCCTGCTCGACGGCATAGGCCGCGCCGGGCAGCGAGGGAACAAAGCGCACATCGTTGGTCGGGCAGCAGGAGCATCCAAACCACGGCGAACGCTTGTAATGGCCCTCAACGATGAGCGGGTTCGGATAGAAGAATGTGTCGCCCTCCATGGAGAGGCCCGACAGGAAGCCGTTGTAGATGATCCGCTCGAACACGTCCATGTATTTGCCGTCGCCGTGGAGCAGGAACATGCGGTGGTTCCACAGCGCGTTGGCGATGGCGGCGCAGGTCTCGCAGTAGGCCGACTGGTTCGGCAGTTCGTAGTTCGCGCCGAAGGCCTCGCCCTCGTGCCGCGCCCCGACGCCGCCGGTGAGGTACATCTTCTTCGAGACCATGTTCTCCCACAGCCGGTCAATCGCGCCGATGTATTCGGGTTTGCCCGTAAGTGCCGCCACATCGGCCACGCCGGAATAGAAATAGCCCGCACGCACGGCATGCCCCACCACCTCGTCCATCTGCAGGATGGGTTTCTCGTCGGAGCAGTAGGGGCCCCAGACCTCGCGGTGTTCCTTGTTGCCGTGCTGGTCGACGAAGAACTTGGCCAGGTTCAGATACTTGGCATCCCCCGTGGCGCGGTAGAGCTTGGCCAGCGCCAGCTCGATTTCCGGGTGGCCGCAGATGCCGTATTTCTTGCCTTCGCCGAAGGTGCGGTCCAGCAGGTCGCCGCATTTGATCGCCACGTCGAGGAAGGTGCGGCGGCCCGTCGCCTGGTAATGCGCCACGGCCGCCTCGATCATGTGGCCCATGCAGTACATCTCGTGGCAGTCTTTGAGGTTGGCCCAGCGCTCCGCGCCGCAGTTGGCCGGGTGCTCCGGGTCAATCGTACGCGCCGTGTAAAGGTAGCCGTCCGCCTCCTGCGCCTTGGAAAACAGCGTCACCAGGTCTTCGAGATACTTGTCCAGCGCCGGGTCGGGCTGGATCGCCAGCGTGTACGCCGCGCCCTCGCAGACCTTGTACACGTCAGAGTCATCGAAGAAGATGCCCTTGTGCTTGCCGGGTTTGAGCTTGGCCGCCTTCTCGAAATTCTCGATGCGGCCCGTCTCCTCGCACTTGCGCCAGTTGGCCGGCAGCGTGGACGTGCGGTTGGTTTCCAGCCGCGCCCCCCAGAATCCGCCGTTCACCTTCACCTTGTTGAACTTCACCGGCGTGATGGGGTAGTCCTGCTTGGGAGCACCCTGCGCCATGGCCGCAGCACCGAAAAAGACCGGAACAAGCACAAAGGCCAGTATCATCCTCCAAGAACCCATCACCATGCCCTCCTTGACGTTGCAGCCGCGGTCCGGCGGAACTGCCGGACCGGAGCCTGACAATATACTGACAAACGAAGGCAGGGGCAAACATACGTCGGACATTTACTGGGAGCGCCGGCGTTCCCGCCGGCTTCCAGACAGGCGTTTAACCTAACTCATTTGTTCAGAAGGTGGGTTCGTGCTACCTTTACGATAGGCAAGGCCGCCAACGCCTGACAGATTTCGTAACATTCGTATGGGAGGGAACGGACATGAGGTGGATATTACAGAGACTTCAACTTTTGGTCCTGGGACTGGCGATCACCGGCATTTGGGGATGTGCTTCCCAGCCGGAAAAATACACAATCACCCGCCTTCCCGAGCCGCCGGGATTGGCCGAAACAGATGACCGGCTCCAAGATAAGAATCCCACATTTGACGACACGCGCATCGACAGCCGTCTGCTTGACGGATGGGAAGTTAACCAAAGCAACGCCGTCATCAAACTCGACAGCCCCAAGGTAGACCCGGAACATCGGCCGGAACTGTTGGAACTGGTTCCAAGTTATGCCAGTTGCGCCGGCCGGGGAACCGCCGGATTTCCGAGCGCCAATATGCTGGACGGCGCCGCCAAGCAATTCGATGACGGACTCTACGCCGCGCTGGATCTGGCCTGCTACAAGGGTGAACTTGGCGGGGCGATGCCCGGCGCGGTGAATCTTATCTCTGAGATATTCGACCAACTCTCGGAGGACAGTCCTGCCAAGCCGTTCCTTGCCGCAGCAATGCAGTTGGCGGGAATGGACGCAACACTCCCCCGCAAAGCGGAGAAGGTTCGGGACCGCCTGCTCAAGGAATTCGAGTCGGACACAGTGGCCAGCAAGCCCGTCTCTTTCTATACGTGGACGCCCGAATTGGAATGTGTCTGGAAATTCTACCGTTTCCTCCAGAAGGAATTCGCAAACAAGAAGGAACTGGAAATACCCAAGGCGGTTGCCAATGTCCTGGCCGCGAACGCCAGCTTGCTGAAGAAATATGAGGCCGTGCAGCAATTCTATGGCCGCCTGACGAATCCGCTGAGTTGCCTGTCCGTATGCGCATTGAAGGACGGAACGGACGACCTTGCGGCGTTGGCCAGAAAATATAACGTTTGGCATGCAGCGGTGGCCATATTCCCCCCGTCCACCAGCCGCGAATCGGAACTGTTTGAACGAGTCTTTCCCGGGGGAATTCCCGACAACGTGGAGGCCATGACGGAACTAATCAAAAGAATCCGTTCCGGCGGAACCAACTTGCAGCCCAAGCCCGACGACGGGTGGTACCAGTATCAGGTCTATGCGCTCGAATGCCTGTTGAATCCCGGCAAGAACCAGGAAAGCGAGCGGCTCCTTTTGACGGCGGACTACAAGAAGCGCCTGGTAGAAGCCTTCAAGGTCATGTTCGCCAAACGGCGAGAAACGCACGCACGGCAACTTGACGTGCCAAAAAGCGCCGCGTTCCGTCCTTCTGTGACGCGACCCACTCATCTAGCGCCAAGACTCCGGATTGAACCCTGTCCCACGTTGTATCTCCGGAACGCCCGTGCCTATGCCTTCCTGCAAAACATCCTGCGCGCCACAGTGTCGGCGGAAAACTTGAAGGCGCTTCACGGACTTCGGGAAGGCGGCAGCCGCACGCCGAACCTCGATGACGAACTGGAATCTATGCGCCTGCGAACCTACGGATTCTATCTCGTCTCCTGTGAAGACATCGGCATGGCGCCAACGTTCATTGAAGGCGAACCGGTGGATCAACAGGCCGCCAAGAAGACCGCATTGGAATGGTTGGCGCAGTCCGGCAAAGTTCCGGATCTGGCATGCGACACACGCGTGGCGGTACCGATCCATTACGATCCGATGGCCAAGAAAGCCCGGTTGTGGGTGACACTTGGCGTGCGCATGGCGCGGTTGGATGCGTCTTATGCGCGTGCGCCAAAAATCCGGCCGCAGAAAGATGGCGGGGCTTGGCAGGAGGTCAGTGAAAACGAACTTGCCACCCAGCATGTGCTGATTCCGGTGGACGAGTTCGCCGAAGTCGAGGTTAATGCGGACAAGATTCCAAACCGCGCCCAGTTGCGCGCCTTGTGCGACAAGTACAAGACCAAGGAAGACATCGTCAAGGCGCTGCAGAGTCTGTAGAGGACGGACGAGACGCGAGGCCAACCGTCAGCCCTGAAGAATCGGGCAAGGTTATCCCGTCTGAATCAGTGGATTGGACGGCGGCTGGGCGAAATCCGGGCGATATTCCTGTCTTTCTGCACTCTTGTTACTGGCTAGGAAATGCAACACTTGGTGCTGATCTTATAGGGGCACATCTCGAAAAACGCGCTGGCACCCCTTTGCATGGCCACCCCCGCGAGAGCCCGTGTCGGCCCTGTTTCTATAGACATAAACCACAATATGTGG
>CAIJOU010000119.1 GCA_903822375.1 Candidatus Hydrogenedentota bacterium | reverse complement strand
TGGCGAAACTAACAATGGTGATTTCATCGCAGTCGTGTTTTCCTGACGGTTCCTCGTATAGCATCTTGGTAGTGAACTTCAACAGCAGCGGATGATGCTTTTCGAAACGGTCCAGAGTATCGAGCAGTTCATCCGACGGGGCCGCATCTTCGGGTCGGGCCATGAACGACAAAGACATCATACCCGCCATCTGCAAGAATCCGAACCACGACCGAACCGTGCCCTTGAGTGCTTTGTCCCCGTCCAAGTCGTTCCATTTTTTGACAATTACATCTCTTGCCGTCCAGGCCTCGATCTTTGGATCAGCATTGATGGCCTTTATTAATTGCGCCAAGATCTCCTTTATCTGATCAGCCGCCGGAATGGACGCATAGTTGGGTACGTGCTCCAAGGTTTCGGCCCATTGTTGCACGAGTTCTTTGACGGTAGTCTTCTTGGAGAACAAATCGTCAAAAGTCTGTCTATTCTTTATGACGCCTTGGGCACCTGGGTCCGTGAGATAGCCGTCCGTGAGCGCGCAAGTCACCACCACATTGGGACCCCACTGCGGGTCCACTGGCACCGGAGGTATTGGCGGGTCACCAAATGCAGTCAAGGAAAAGGATGAAACCACAAGAACCGCCACCATACATCTGACCATCATGCACATGTCGCAGCCTCCTTCTATTGCCGTCTTCAGACGAACCATATTACGTGACCGAACCTCTCCATGAGGCACGAACGCAATCATCCTCTTGAAACTGCTTGCTGGCAACCGTCCAGAACCCTCTCGCCGAAGAATCATTATACCCGCTCAGGCCGATTTCGTCCATGCGTTCACCGCAAGAATTCTCTTCAATGACCGCAAATGCCATGAACCTTACCCACCCTCCACCGTAAACGTACGTGTCCGTTCTTTGTACACGCCCTCCCGGAAAGTCTGCGAGAAGTGAACCACCGTTCCGGCGGCGATGCGTTCCTTAAGATCGGCAAGCGATTGCCTTAACGCGCCGATGCTGGCACAGGACACACCGTCAACGGCGACCAAGGCCAACTTGTGTTCCAGACGGGCCTTCACTGCCACCGCGTTATCCGCCGAAAACACCGACAATAGCCAGGCGGAATTGGACTCTGCAACTATCTGCAGCGTGGTATCGTCGATTTCGTACTGTACCAACCCCAGTGCCTCCGTCCGTGTCAGGTTTATGGCCGCCGTTTCCCGAATCAGCGGAAGCGGCCAATAGCCGTGACGGTGTTCCTGTCCGTTCCGTGAAACCGAAAGCGTCAACCCTGCCTGCGGACCTTGGGCCAGCCGCTGCGCCGCGCTTTCGAGAGCGGACTTCGCCGTCGCAGCATCAGTGAACGGCGTGTCATTGACGGCGGCAATCTCGTCCCCCGCGTCCAAACCCATTGCAGCCACAGCCATGGTGCGTCCGTCTGTTTCAATGCGCAGTACGGCATGCCCCGACTGCGATTGCACCGTCGCGCGCTGCATCAGCCCGTCCATGGCCTGCGCCAAATCTTCTTGGCTGATAAACCTGTAGTTCGGGGTTGCGCCCTTGGGCGGGGTAATGGCCGTGTGGGTGCCCCATTCGCTTTGGTACTGCCTAAACTCCTCGCGGGTCACGGCCGCACCGTCGCGTGCGACGGGCATCTGCAAAGTGCGCAGATTGCCCAACCGGTCAACGATGGCAATCTTCTGTCCACCACAGAGTGGGAGCACGCGGCAGTCCGAGCCAAAGAAGAGCAGCGGCGACATGGTGGCGCCATCCCAAAGCGTGCTTTCCTTGAAGGGGTACTGCGTCAGATACTGCCGTCCCCCGGGCCAGAACAGTGCCTCGGCAGAGGCCCACTGGTCCTGCATCCCCCCCTCCCGCTGGCCTATGGACGCGCCCCCGGCCGACGCCCCGCTGACGGCATCCCAGACCTGAACCCCCCCGTTCATGTCGCCGGTGAGCACCTTCGTTTCATCCTCGTTGAATGCGGCCGAGACAACCCCCCTCTCCTGTCGCGAAAACGAGCGCAGCCTCTCGCCGGTTCCGCAGGACCAGACCACGGTTTCGCCGTCCAGCCCGCAGGAAAGCAGCCGTTGCCCGTCCCGGCTGAAATGCAGCTGCGTCACCGCGCCGTTGTGGGCCTTCCAGCGCCGTTCCGGCTGGGCCGTTCCGGTGTTCCAAAGGCAGATTTCCCCGTCGTCGGCCCCGCTGGCGGCAGTACTTCCGTCGCCGCGCAACGCGATGGATTTGGCCTGAACTGCGTGCCCGGTAAAGGCCGTCATGACCGGGTTGGCGGAGGTCGGGTTGAGAACGGCCACCGGGATGTTCTCGTCGGCGATCATGGCCAGCCGGGTTCCGTCATCGTTGAGCATCGGCCTCGCGGACTTGAACCCGTAGGCTGCCGAATAGGAGCACAGACTCCTTTGCTCTTTCGGCGCGGCAAGCCAAACCGACTCACGTGGCAGTTTCCGGCCAAGCGCAACCAGTTCCCCTGAGACAGAGGCTGAAAGGGTGTCTGTATAGGCGTCTTTTGCTCCCATGCCGGCCACAACACTCTCAACACCGGTCGGCGCCAGCGGGTTTAGCACCTCGAAGCTATGGTCATCGGGGGCAAGGGCCAGCAGGGCGCCGCCGGGCCGCAGGTCGGCCAGGTTCAGGTTCTGTCCCCGGCCCTGCATCCGCGAGATAAGAGAACCGCTTTGGACATCAAAGAGCGCACACTGGTTGTCGCCAGAACACACAAGGACATAATTGTCCCCGCCCAGGAAGAAAGCAAGACAGGCGGGTACTTTCATCGGCAAGGTATAGACCTGCACCGCTTTCGTGGACACGGGATCCCACAGCAGGGCCGTCCCATCCACGGAGGTGCTTACCAGGCGGCTCCCGTCGCTGTTGAAACGAAGGTTCAAAATGCGGTCCGTATGCCCCTTGAGGCGCGCCGTTTCCGCACCGGTCTCCGCATCCAACACCACCGTCTCGGTCCCCTGTGCCAGGGCAACGCGGGCCCCGTCGGGGCTGAACACCGGCCAAGCACCCCCGCTGAACTGGAACAGGGGCGTCCTGGCGGCAAGGTCCCACATCTGCGCCAACCCGCCGTTCTGCACCGTCAGCAGCCGGTCTTTCCTGGGGCTTAGGGCCATGTCCGCACCCGCATTTGCATCCACATCCAGTTCATAGGCGGGCGCGTCCCGCTGCAGGTCGAAGACATGAACCTTGTGGTCACCCGCACAGATAAAGAGGAAATTTCCGGTCGCGTCGAATGCCGCTGTGTTCGCTTGGGCGTTCAGCGCGAAGCGGTGCAGGCGCTTGCCGGAGGCACTGTCCCACACATTGACCATGCCTTCGAGGCTGACGCCCATGTACTTGGAACCGTCGGGGCTGAAGGCGGTCTGGATGCACTTCTCCCCGTCCCCCTCCAGGGTGACCAGTTTTCTGCCGGTTTGCGCGTCGTGGATGGACGGCGGGACGGGAAAGGTGTTGGTGCCGATCTTGGACCCGTCGGGGCTGAACACCGCGCCAATGAGGCTCGAATCGGGCGCCTCGAAGGTGTACACATCGGGGTTGGCGCGGGTGAGCAGGTAGCGCCATTCCCATCCGCGCTCCTTTTCCGCGGTGCTCCAGAGCAGGTCGTTGGCGCGCCCGAACTCCTTTTCGCGGAGGTGCGCCTGCACCAGGTGGATCTGGGACTGGTAGTTGCTCTTTTCAGCGGTGCCGCGCGCCTCGGCTTCGCTCCTTCGCGCGGCCTCGGCGACGAGCCGCTGGTCATGCTCGCGGTCGCGGGCCTGCATGATGCTGATGTAGGACACGACCCCGACGACGAGGAGCAGGACGGCAAAGGCCACGGCCGCGTTGATCAGCGCGCGGTACCTGGAATAGTAGTGGGAAACAATCTGGCGCAGCGAGTAGCGGTACGCGCGCACAAGGCTGCCGTCGATAAAGCGCTGCACCTCCTCGGCCAGTTCGGCGGCGGCCTGGTAGCGCAGGTCCGGATCCTTTTGAAGGGCCTTTTCGCAGATGACGGCGAGTTCGGGCGGGGCGTTGGGCTCGGCCTCCAGCACCGGCGCGGGCCGGGCATGGATGACCTTCTCGAGGATTTCGTGGGTGGACTTCCCCGAAAAGGGGGTGCGGCCGGTGAGGATTTCGTACAGCACCGCGCCGAGTGAATAGACGTCGGACCGCTCGTCAATCGCCTCAATGCGGCCTTCGGCCTGCTCTATGGGCATGTAGTGGGGGGTGCCGAGCGCG
>CAIJOU010000118.1 GCA_903822375.1 Candidatus Hydrogenedentota bacterium | reverse complement strand
CCAGAGGAGTTGCGGCACCGGGGAATATAACAACACACGCGCTGCGCTGCCCCGTGAGGCGCGCACGGTGTTCCGCCAGAAGTCCTTCCCCTTATAAGTCGGGCGAGGTCCGGCTTCATATTGCGGCCGCCACACTGGAGCCTGCCACTCCAGTCCTTCGCAACCTTCGGCACGGCTTAAAGTCTTTACCGAATCTTTACCGTTTCTTTGCCCGAACTTCGCGTTGGTCTGACCTAATGTCAGTGTGGATAAGCCCAGATTTAGCACGTGTGTCGTCAAACCCGGCAAGGAACCAAGAACGCAGAACGCAAGGAACCCCATTCATGATAAACGATAGGCCATTGGACGCTTTCTCGGAAAGACGCGGGAATGAATTCATCTTCCTCGCGCGGTTGGCAGGCCTGAACACCGTCAAGGGACAGGAGTTCATCAGCCAAAGGAATAAGCTCTGGCACGACCAGAGGGGGCTATTTCTACGGGCCGACATGAATTCCGCGCGTCTCACGCTGGACGTTGACCCAAGACTGGCCGCGCATTCGCTGGTCGCCATGGCACTGGGTCTGCCGCATTCGTGGTTGAAAGACTCTGGCCATCCACCGCGCGACCGAGTTGCTCATTCTTTGACGGTGTTTCCTCCGGCGCTCTTTCGTTACATCCCCGGAAGCCCCTCATGAACACCGTGGTGACGGGAGCCAACGGCATGGTCGGCGCCAACCTTGTGCGCATGCTCGTCGCGCGGGGTGACTGTGTGAAGGCGATCACTTACGGGGACACTCATTCGCTGGACGGTCTGGACGTGGAAAGGGTCGAGTGCAACATCCTTGACACCTCCGCAGTGGGAAACCAGTTGCGGGGTGCCGACACCGTTTACCACCTTGCGTCGGTCATCACCCTGCGGAGCAGCCGGAACGCGAAAGCCGAACGCGTGAACACTGAGGGGGCCCGTGCTGTGGCGGAGGCCTGTCTGCGGCGCGGCGTGCGCCGTCTGGTGCATTTCAGTTCCATTCATGCGTTTTCCCCGCATCCAATCAACGGCACCGTGGTGGAAACGCGCCCGCTTTGCGGCGACGACCATCCGTTTCCCTATGACCGGTCGAAATCGCGGGGCCAACGCGCCGTCTTGGCGGCAGTTCGGCGCGGACTCGATGCGGTGATTATTCATCCCACCGGAATACTGGGTCCCCATGATTTTGCACCCTCCCAGGCGGGCCGGGCGCTATTGGACATCTATCTTGGGCGCACGCGCGTGCTCGTCGCGGGCGGATTCAACTGGGTCGATGTCCGGGACGTGTGTTCCGGGACTATGGCGGCCGCAGAGCGCGGAATGGCGGGCGAGAACTACATTCTTTCCGGGCATCACGTTTCCGTCGTGGACATGGGGCGTGCCGTCGCCAAACTTGCCGGGCGCAGGCCGCCGCGCTTCGTGGTGCCCCAATGGGTGATGCGCGCGGCGGCTCCCTTGGTGGAAGGTTGGGCTGGCCTGCGCGACCGGGAGCCGCGCTTCTCCACATTCACGCTGCACACCCTTGCGCATCATCAGGTCGTATCCCATGAAAAGGCCGCCCGCATCCTCGGTTACACGCCGCGGCCGTTCAGCGAAACATTGGGGGACACCTTTGAATGGTATGCGACCATGGGCATGCTTGGAAAAAAGGCCTCTTCGTCAGAATCTGTGGGTGATTTCAGGCTCGGGAAGGTGCCCCAACGTGTGAAAGAGGGCGATTTTCAGCACTTCAAAGCTCCTGTAGCCGTACGCTTTTCTCGTGACTAAATTGACGCGGCGGTTCATACCCT
>CAIJOU010000117.1 GCA_903822375.1 Candidatus Hydrogenedentota bacterium | reverse complement strand
GGCTCGCAAAAGGTCAGTCATACTTCGTCCTCCTTGAGTCTTTGTGCGTCCCAACACGCGCCGGCGCGCGCGCGCGTGCATATATTGTCAGCACATCTATGGTTAGAGGTCTTTTGTTTTAGCGTGTTTCATGTTCAATTTCTCCACGTATCCCGGAGGGGCGGCAGTTCAAACAAGCTGTCCCAGTCCTCCGCATCCTCCAACCGGAGTGCGCTTGGAACGGTGCAGATTGGCAATCCGTCGCATTCCATGATAGCGGCCCGCTCCTCTGGGTCGTCACGGATGCGGTAATTCCAGTCCGATGAATTAATTCCACGAGGCCCCGAGGTAACTGACGTAACTGACATAAGGGTCTTCCCCGTGTGAGAGGGGGGGCTTGCGTCAGTTCTGGCAGCAACTTTCGTGGTCGCCCAGTTTGTATTCTTCAGTCTGTCCAGCCACCTCGTCTTCATCGTGCACGACCTCCAGTTTGGGGTTGACGGCGATTGTGTTGGCAGGAGCGCCGCCTGTGGATTGCTTGGAAACCCGGATACACCCTGCCTTAACGAGGTCTTCCGCGGCCTCCTTGACGGCCTCGGCGGTCTTCAGTTGCGACCACTCATGCCTCTGAACGTCCCGTAGCGTGTCGCCGTCCACAACGTCACCCGCTTTGATGTGCGCCAGCAGAATCTGCGCGGCGGTTTGACGGGCGGCGCCGGACAGGTAGATTCTCTGGGCATGCCCTTCCAGAAACTCGGCCCATGCCAGCGCCCGCGTTGTCGCTGCCAAAGAGACCGATCCCGTGCCCTTGTCGATGAGGTGGCAGAGCAAAGCCAGTCCAGCCACGGCCTTCGGAAGTTTGCCCAGATAGGATTGCCAAGCCGTGAATGCACACTTGCGCGCACGGTTCTCAACATCCTTATACCACTCGTTCCAAGCGTTTTGAGCCTCCTCAGTGAACCGCAAGAAAGGTATTCCACTGAACCGGTCAGTTTCCGCGCCGACTTCCCTCGGGGTCAACGCGTGCAGCCTCTTGAAGCATTCTCCAGCATCAGTGCGGGCTGTTTGGTTAGGCCAACGGTCAACATCTTGCCATTCCGGTGATGGGTCGGGCCATACGGCCAACTGGAAGCGCTGCAAAAGACCGTCAGCGCCACGACCATCCTCCAGCGCCTCACTGACATAACTGCCAAAAGTGCCCGGCACGCAGCAACCAAGAACGGACAGGCACAGTCCATCTACAAAGACAGAGGGACGGCTGACACGGTCAACAATGGCTATTCCATCACCGGCCCACGCCTCAAGAAAGAATGCGCGGCTAGACTCCCTGCCGGATTTGTCCATGTCCTTCAGCCAACCGACAAGTTCATCACGTACCACCAACATGCCGTTCGGGTTTTCCTCCACCAGCATCGCCAACTTCTCGACGGTCGCATCACTGGTAACCAGACGGCGCCTCACGGGTGGGTCCGGTTGTTCCTCGCTTCCATAGGAAATGCGTTCGGCCTCTGCCGCATCCCCAAGCTTGAGAGCCGTTTTGATCGCATCGCTGGTTGCCTTTTTCTGCAGTTTCAGCACTGTACTTTTCCGTGTCCAGTCCTTCATCGCTGCTGCATATTCCTCACCCGCCTCGGCCTCTATTTGGTCCAGCGGCTTACGGATGGCGTTCTGAGAAGGGCTCTTCTTGGATGACGGCTGGCCTATGGTCACACCCCAAAGATTCGCAAACACTTCCCAGTTGTCACGGCGGCGTGGCCGGATGGCCAATTTGCGTCCCAGTACGGCGCCCAGCATGACCATTGCATTCACCGCACCGAATTCCAAAGGCGCCTGCATGCGCTCGGCAACATCGACCAGCCATGGCGCCAGAGAGCCAGGCAGCAGGGCGGGGTCTATCACCGGCACAGGTTTGAGCGTTACCGCAAGCGGCGTCGGTTCTGGCCACTCGTCGGGCGGCGGGTCAGGAATAGCCTCGGCCCCGTCGTTGATCGTCCGCGAAGCGATTGTGTATGTCTCAAGCACCCGAGGCGTCTTCATCCCCGCAGCCAAACCCGACTTGAGGGTCGTCGCGATTTCCTGTTCAGTCAATCCCGCGTCCTTTGCCGCCGATATTAGCTCGTAGGTTGCCGAGGGCTCGTCGAGCTGACCACCAGCCATTAGTGAGCCAAGTTTGCATGCCGCCTTGTTGAGCGCGTCATTGCGCGTCCCTTTGGGCGCTGTGCGTACGTTGTCACATTCATTGGCAAGTGCCTTGCTACCGTATGGCGAAGACGCGCCCGACGCCTGGACAGCGACAGCACTGACTGGGGTTGGCCGAGGCGGCTTCGGGACCGGTTTGGCGAGCAACCTGTCCAACAGCCTTTTCGGCCACGTAGCCACAGGCACGTCATCTGGTGAACAACCAACCATCCACTCGTAGGGTTTCTTCGTGTCGGGGTGGATGCTACTGGGAAAGACGACCTGTCCGCCGTCGCCGCGAACATCGATGCGTTCGCCCAATTTGCCGGCAGAGTTGCCAACTCCATCGGCGTGCTTGAAGTAGACGTGAATCCCGCCGCGCCCGGTCCTGACCATCGGCGTCTCCGGCAGTGAGGCAATCATTGCCCCGCTCTCCTGCGGGAGCTTTCCTGTGTCCTCGTCGATGTCGAAATCCAGCACGTCGATTCCGCTCAGAGAACCGGTAATCAGACCAATGTTGCCGGGGTGGGCCTCAAGTTCAGCCATGGTGGCGGGACGGTTGGGCCAGTTCTTGACGACCGGGATCTTGCCGTTTAGCAGGGTGAACTGCCAGTCATACTTTTCGGAAGTTGCCATTGGGGTGCTCATCGGACACCCCCTTTGCACTTGCACGGGCCAGTCACAGGAGTTGGCTGCCAGCAGCTCTTGCGCACATTTGGACAACCGCACCGAATGAATTCCTCCAGTACATCCGCGCTTAGCCTTACCGACTTGCCCAAGCGCACGGGGGCCGGGAGTGCCCCAGAGTCCCACATTCGCCAAACCGAGCGCGGAGAAATTCCGAGCGCCTCGCTGACTTCTTTCACGTTCAACAATTTCGTGCTCATAACAAAGCCTCTTCGTCAGAATCTGTGGGTGATTTCAGGCTCGGGAAGGTGCCCCAACGTGTGAAAGAGGGCGATTTTCAGCACTTCAAAGCTCCTGTAGCCGTACGCTTTTCTCGTGACTAAATTGACGCGGCGGTTCATACCCTCCACGGCACCGCTGGAAAAGCGCTTCTTGGCCTCGAACCAGTTCATGATCAGGTCCTCGTGGGCGCGGATGGTGCCGACGAATTTCTTGATGGGCTGCAGGCGGCTGCGCATGGCCCCCTTGCACCAGCGCCTGAGGTAGCGCCGCGCCCAGAAGGGGCTGGTGTACTCCCAGAACAGCTGGAACTTCTCCTTCCATAGATAGGCCCGGACCGTGCAGAGCCAGCGCTTGTTCATGATTGCCTCCAGGGACTTCTCCTGCTGTTCCGTCAGGTTCTCCGGGCGCTTGAGGAACACGTACTTCATCCCCTTGAGCAGGTCCAGCCCCTCCTTGCGCAGTTTGCCCGCCTCCTGTCGCCGCACCTTGTCCACCGCCTCGTTTAGCAGCTTCACAATATGGAAGCGGTCCAGTATGTGCATCGCCTTGGGGATGCGCTCCACGATGACCTTCAGGTAGGCCCGCCACATGTCGGTGCACACATGCGTGATGCCGTCACACCACTCCCGGCCCATCTCATCGAAGAAACCGTCCAGTGAGGCGCTGTCGCGGCGCTCTGTGACGGACAACAGGCGCCGCACGCCGCCGCAGAGCTGGTAAACCACGGTCAGGTACTGCTGCCCCTTGCCAAACTGAATCTCATCAATGCCTATCGCAGTGACCCCGGACAGGTCACGGCGCGCCAGACCATCGGCCACCACCTGGCCTACCGACTCAAAGACCTGATGCCAGTTCACCCGGAAGCGCCGCGCAACGTCCTGCCAGGAAAGAAGCCTGGCCCAGTCCGCCAGAAAGAACGCCAGGGAACGCGTCACTGGCGACTTCCCCGAGGCCCAGGGGACTCGCTCCACCTTCACGCCGCACTGGCTGCAGTCAATGCGCCGCAGGGAGTACAGAAACACCACGGCATACCCCCACAGAGGAACATAGTGAAAAGCCCGCTCGGCAAGGTGGTCGTGGCAGGGGCCCGGGCGGCCGCAGCACGAGCAGTCACCCCGGCTGTTCGTGCGCGAACGGATCGGGATCACAACGCGCTCCCCTACGCCACCCTCATCCAGACGGGCCTTGCCGTAAACAAAACCCTTGTGTTTCTCATGCCGGTTGAGTAAGGTAACGACAAGCATTCGGGTGGTCTCCGGGGTTCGATTCCTCGTAAGCTTTGAAGCCCAAGAGACTACCCGGATGCCCACTTTCTAAGCCAGTTTTACCCACAGATTCTCGCGAAGACCCCTTTTCTGTATATGGTGCTTGTCTCGGCTTCCGGAACAATCCATTGCTGTGGGGTGCCGTCGCTAATCCAGGGCGTGTGGCCGCCATGGAGATGAACGACTGCGCGGTTCTGCGTGTACATGTCCGTCATATTGGGACCCATGCCCGCACCCATCACCGTGGTGTCCACCGGAAGGAAGAGGTCGCCGCCCGCGCCCGAGGGGAGCAGGTTCGTGAACTTGATGCGCACGGCCCGGTCTCTCTGGCCGACAATGATCGGCCCAAGGTAGTGGGCCGACGCCGGGGCTATCGTGTTGTTCCCGCCGATGTCCGTGCCCATATTGAGCTGCACATAGCCGCGAACCTTGGTTGAGGCCATATCGGCGTGCATCTTTTCCGTGAATTCGATCGCCGCGATCTCATAGTAGTCGGCCCCGGGAAAAGTGATGGTGTCCGGATTGGCCACGGGCAGGAACTGCCCGCGGGTATTGGCGTTTGCCGCACCCAGGCCCGGCAAGCCGTCCACAAATTTCCGGAGACCGCCGGTGACCGCACCGGTGACCGGATCGACGGTCGGCGCCGGACTGAACGCCCAGTTGCCCTCGGGGCCGAAATAGTTCGGCGTTCCGCCGGGCATGGGCATGACCATGGCCTTGGCTTCGGGTGCAAGTGATTTCTCACCCGGGACGCCTTGCGTCGCCTCCTCTGCCTGCGCTGTCGCGGCGCGCAGGGCGGCGGCTGCATGGTCGGCGGCGGTCATGCCGCGCATCTGGCCCTGCACGGCGGAGATGTACTCCTGGCTCCCCGCCGATGGCGCGGCGGCTTGCGGCGCCTGCGCGCCGACCTGAGTGGCAGCCCAGCAGAGGACAACCCCCGCCAGAACAACAAACATCAGCCTTTTTAAACTTTCCATCTTGGGATCCTTGGTTTGCGGCGCCCATTCGCGCCAGTTGTAGTGAGGTTACCCCCATCCTTCGACAGGTACCGGGGCAATTTAAGATGGTGTTGACCGGCGGGCCTGCGCCCGCCCTACCCCACTTTAGCAGGTTCCGCGGTGGG
>CAIJOU010000116.1 GCA_903822375.1 Candidatus Hydrogenedentota bacterium | reverse complement strand
GGCCGTCGCGGCAGATTGCCAGTGTGCAGCAGACCCCGTCGATTTCGAAGAGGGAGAGCTTGTCGCCGCCGCGGCAGTACTTCTTTTCGTCCAGACCGGCCATGTGCACTTTGGCGTATTCGTGCGTTATGGAACCATTGGGAGCGATTACGTGGGCCATATTCAAATGTCGACGGGGTGTTTTGCGAAGCGTGCCCGCGATAACCCAGATGCCGTGTTGCGCGGCCGCTTCCCGCGTCTTGTCCAGTGCCGCCTGCACCTGCTTTGGAGACAGGGAAAGCACGTGGGGAAAGTAATAGCCGGTCAGGTTGGCTTCGGGAAAAAGGACCACCCGGCTCCCCGCGGCAGCCGCCTGCCCGATGAAGTGGAGCGTCCGTTCGAGATTGAACGCCATCGGCAGCGCCCAGTGCATCTGCACGCACGACACCTGCAACGATGCGATCGCCCCAGACTTCATTGCAACACCCCAAACCCCGTCCTGCTGCCCGCCACACATTTTGCCCCTGTGTGGAACACCTGACAGGATCTCTTGTTAATACTATTCAACACCTTGACCAAGTCTCGGGTGCATTATAACGGTAGTTTCACCCCGTTGTCAACACAGCATCAGCCCATCCTAACCGAACGCATCGACATCGAACCCAGTGTCACCCTGTCCGCAAAGAACTGAAGCGTGTCCCCCCTGCCCTGCGCGCCAAGCGCGTACAGCAACGGAAGATAGTGCTCATTGGTCGGCACCGAAAGCCGTGCGGCAGGCCCCAGCCCGGAATAGTCAATAATGGCATCGTGGTCACCCGCCAGCATCAACCGTTTCAGCGTCTCGTCGAATTCGACCGCCCAGTCATAGGCGGTGTCTTCCCAGACCACAGAACGAAGGTTGTGCACAATATTGCCGCTGCCCAGAATCAGCACGCCCTCCTGGCGCAGGACATTCAGCTCTTTTCCCAGTTCATAGTGAAACCGTGGCTCCCGGGTCCGGTCCAGACTGAGCTGCACCACCGGGATCTCGGCCCCGGGATACATCCGCGACAACACGGACCATGTGCCGTGGTCCAGCCCCCAGTCCAAATCGATTTTCACCTCCGTCGAATGGACGAGTTCCTGAACACGTCGGGCCAGACCGGGTGCGCCCGGTGCGGGATATCGCATGTCAAAGAGCGCCTGCGGAAATCCCTGGAAATCATGGATTGTCCGGGGCCTATCCATTGCCGTCACGCAAGTCCCCACCGTTTCCCAATGGGCCGAAATGCAAAGTATCGCCTCGGGGCGGGGCAGAGCCCGGCCCATCTCCGCCCACGCGCGGCTGAACACATTGTCCTCGATGGCATTGGTCGGACTGCCATGACCGACAAACATGACGGGCATGGTCATGCCCGGACCCATTGATTGACGCGGCTCATGGTCTGGCATATCACCGTTCATTCGTACTGTTTCCTTATAAGCGCCTGTCCGCTTCGCCGCCGCGCGAACCGCCGGAGTGCCCGCTTTCACGGTTTCTTGCATTGGGCAAGACGATGCAATTCTAGCGCATCCGGCCATGCGCGCGGTCATTATTGCGAAGAAATGCATTGACAGGGGGCAGTATTTGGTCTAGCATGATCCTTGTGGTGGTACCAATCCAAAGCCATCGTCTGGGGTAGTATCAAAAGGCTGTAAAACGGGGTGCCCGAACTGGCCCGTGAGAGTCCATGCCCGTACGCAACCGAGGGTGCACCGAAAGGTCGGAAAACATGAAACGCCGCGGATTCACACTCATTGAATTGCTGGTCGTCATCGCCATCATTGGCATACTCGCGGCCATTCTGCTGCCCGCACTGGCCCGCGCCCGTGAATCGGCGCGCCGCGCAAGCTGCCAGAACAACCTCAAGCAGTGGGGCCTGATCTTCAAGATGTACGCGGGCGAATCGCCCGGCGAGAAATACCCCACCATCGAGATCGAGCTGGGCTGCGGCGGCCGCCCCTGCATTGCGTTTGGGCCGCGCATTTCAGCGATATACCCCGAATACCTGACGGACCCGGCCATCGTGTTTTGCCCCTCCGACGCGCAGGACAAACTCCAGAACTTCAAAGACGCCAACGGCCGACTCACGCTCACGAACAAGTTCAACGGCAACGGACAACAGGGTGTCGAGGGCATTGACGCCAGCTACTGCTTTGCCGATGTGGTCCTCGACCGTCTGGACGCGGACATGCTGCCCGTTCCCTCGCTGCTGCTCGACGTTATTCCAAAGCTGGGCCTCAATGCGCTGGACCCGTCCATCACGCAGGGACCCGCACAGTTCATGGAACAGATGCAGCACGTGCTGATTCACGCAACGCCCTACGCGCTCACGGGAAACAACGACGGGTTTTGCAGCGTGCTGGATTCGGACCGCGATGTTCAGCAGGGCCACGGCAATGGGGGCGGCACGAAGGTCTACCGGCTGCGCGAGGGCATTGAGCGCTTTCTCATCACCGACATCAACAACGCCGGCGCCAGTGCAAAGGCGCAGAGCAGCGTTTTTGTCATGTGGGACAACGTTTCCATCGTGGTGTCCAAGTTCAACCACATCCCCGGCGGCTCGAATGTGCTCTACATGGACGGCCATGTGGAGTTCGTCAAGTATCCCGGCCCGCCGCCCCTTGACAAACTGTCCGCGTCGTTCATGCACCTCTTTGATTTCCAGGGCGCGTGAGGCGTATACATTTACAAACACCGGCGTTGAGGTGCGCGCCCGCCGCAAGGCGCGAGAGAGGAAACGGGGTATGAAACACGCCAGTTGGTCCACGGCCATTATTGTCGCGGTGTCGGTGCTGCTGGGCGTGCCGGGTTGCGACAACCGCGACAAGGTCCTCGACGGCATCGAGTTCATCTGGTGTCCGGCGGGCACATTCCTGATGGGAAGCGCCCCCGGGGACCCGAACGGCTATTTCAGCGAGAACCCGCAGCACGCGGTGACCTTCAGTCACGGATTCTGGATCTCCAAGAACGAGGTTACCGAAGCGCAGTGGCTGGCGGTCATGGACAGCGGTCTGCCGCACTACAACGGCTGCCACCCCGCGAGCCTGGACAACCGCCCGGTGGGGCTCGTTTCCTGGAACGACACCCAGTCGTTCATGGCGGCCCTCAACGCGTTGCGCCCGGGCATGAATTTCCGGTTGCCATCGGAGGCCGAATGGGAATATGCCTGCCGCGCGGGCACGACCACGCCGTACATCTGGGGGAGTGCCGCATCGGACGAAGAACTGGACAAGTACGCCTGGTATGACGCCAACAGCGGCGGCGACACGCACAACGTGGGCACCAAACTGCCCAATGCGTGGGGCATCAATGACATGTACGGCAATGTTTGGGAGTGGGTGCAGGATTCAGGCCATCAGAACTACAATGGCGCCCCCACGGACGGCAGCGCATGGGAGGATGCGGGGGCGACAAACCGCGTGGCCCGCGGCGGCAGCTACTATAACGGGGGCGGGTGCCGGTCGGCCTTCCGGGCCATCATGGATGCCACCGGTGCCTGGGGTGATTACGGGTTCCGCATCGTGAAAGTGCCCGAATTGGAATCGCAGTGACGGCAGCAGGGCTACTTCAGCGTCACCCTGATCTTGCGCACACGGGCGTTGTCCAGGCCGGCGCCCGGCATGAGTTCGAGCCAGTGCCGCTCGCCCGTTTTGTCCAGGTCGTTCATGATCATGCACACGCGGCATTCGGTGCCCGCCTTGAACACCGCGGGTTTCATGAGCGCCGCCGGTATGGCCGCTACGTAGCGCGTTATGACGCCGTCCCGCCGCACCGCAAGTTTCACGTCGGTGTTCACCGTTTCGGCGGACACGTCGACGCCTTCATACAGGAAGGTCTCCGGACCGTCCTTCGTCAGCGTGAATCCCCAGTGCCAATCGTCGATGAAGAACTCGATATTGTCCGCCGCCCACACGGTGTCTCCCATGTAGGGCTGCACATGCTCGTTGTCGGTTGTCTCGGTGGCGAAGTAAAGATACTGATCGTCCCATAGGAGCGACATGCGGCTCGACAGATCATCCGTTTTGGATGCGTCAAAGCCTGCCGAAGGATAGGGAACGGGGGCCCAGACCGCGCCGGCCCATTCGGAAAGGTCCGCATCGATCTTGATATTGGCGGGGGCGCGCCGGACATCCATGGTCGGCGTTAGCGGCAGGTCTACGGACACGGTCACCGGCGGACCGTATTCGGCGATGCCGTAGACCGTATTGTACCGGGGCACCGGGTAGCGCACCTGCGCGGGGTCTTTCGCCACGACATGGAACTTCACCGGCACGCTTCCTTTGGCCGGTGCCGTGTAGTCCGCCGTAGGCGGAGTCACCGTCCAGCCCGGAACTGTTTCCCACGCGAGTTTGGAATCGAAAGGTCGGTCGTTCGGATTATTGATCGTCACGGTCACGTCCCGGTCGAGCGCCGCGCCGTAGGGCACGTCCACTTCCTCGCAGGACACCAGGTTGTGGCGCACTTCGTACATCTCGGCCATGCGCTTGCCGGTCACCACGTCGGGCGGCAGCACGTTGCCCTGTTTGATGACCGACCAGCCGACCTTGTCGCCCCGGACGCGGACCAGCAGGTAATGGTTGAAGTTGCCCTCCTCCTCGGTGGAACCGCCGCTGCCGACGCCCGCGCCGCCGGTGATTACGTAATGCACGCCGCCGCGCACGCCGCAGTCGCGGTAACAGTGGACATGCCCGGCAAAGACCGCACGCACCGGGTAGCCCTTGATGGCCGCTTCCATGTTGTCCCAGTGCGGCTTCCAGTCCTTGGGTTTTCCCAGTTCGTCCGTATCGGAGAACAGTGGCTGATGGAGGAACAGGAAGATATTCCTGGCGTCGCCGGCCGCTTTCAGTTGCTCCTTGAGCCAGTCCACCTGCGGGTCGGGAATGCGGTCCAGCGCGCCGACCTCCTCACTGTCGAGCGCTATGAACAGGCTGTTGCCATAGCGCACGGCGTAGCGGGTAAGGCCCATGTGCTGCATCCAGAGCTTTTCCGAGGCCTCGTCACTGATGTCATGGTTGCCCGGCACCGGCAGGAAGGGCACCTTCAGCACGCCCGTGATCCGCTCAAAGGCATCCCATTGCGGGGGAAGGCTGTCGGAAGAACCGCCAAGGATCAGGTCGCCCACGTCAATCACGAACGACGGCTCCAGGATGTTGAACTCGCGCAGCATCTGCTTGAAGCATTCGGGCTGATCCGTGGGGACGTAGTTCTGGTTGTCGCCAATGACAATGAAATCGAAGGAGTCGCCGCAGAGGGGCGGGTTGGTCTTGAGCTGCGCCAAGGACTTTTCGAGGGCGGTGGCTCCCGCGTCCACGGTCATCATCACAAGAACCGCTGCGGCCAACGACGCAGCGCAAACATGTTTCGTCATGGCATCCACCTGTCTTGTTGCTTTTTCAGACCACGTGAATCATACACCAGACCCAATCCCCGCGACACAGCTCATGGAATGCGCCGTCCTAGATCCCCCTTCGAAGGGGGTGGCCCGGAGGGCCGGGGGATGTGGACTTGGCGGGCAACACCGGGGCATAACATCCCCCGCCGCTTCGCGGCTGCCCCCTTCAAAGGGGGACCCAAAACGGGACGCTGGCGCTCCCAGTAAAGCAGCGGCGCGGGAAAGACTCGCCTTCCCGCGCCGCATCTGTACTTCATTCTGACTTCAGACTTTACCCTTGAACCTTTTCCCACTTTTCGGTCTTTGCCGACTTGAGCGCCGCATCGCAGACGCGCTGCGTTTCCAGCGCGTCGCGGAAATTGGGCCGCACGGGCACGCCCGTGTCCAAGCCCTTGATGAAGTCCGCCAGCGCGTTGATGAAGGTGTGCTCGTAGCCGATGGTGCAGCCGGGCACCCAGTACTTGTTCATGTAGGGGTGCTCAAAGTCGGTGACCAGGATGGTCTGCCATCCGTGGACGTGCGAGTCGAGCCGGTTGTCGTAGTACTGGAGCTGGTGCGCGTCTTCCAGGTCGAAGTAGAGCGACCCGTGCTCGCCGTTGACCTCGAAGGTGTTCTGGTTCTTGCGGCCGCGCGCGTAGCGCGTGGACTCGAAGGTGGACAGCGCGCCGTTCTTGAACTTCGCCAGGAACGCGCAGGCATCGTCGATGCCGACGGGCATGCGCACGCCGGGCTGGTCCTGCAGTTCGCGTTCTTTCACGAAGGTCTCGGTCATGCCGCACACCTTGTCCACGCCGCCGATGAGCCAGATGGCCGTGTCGATGGAGTGGGCCAGCAGGTCGCCGGTGACGCCGCTGCCCGCCGCGTCGATGTCGAGGCGCCACAGCGTCTGGCCGCCGAGCGGCACGTTTTCGTTGATGGTCCAGTCCTGCAGGTACTTGGCGCGGTAATGGAAGATGCGGCCCAGCCGACCCTCGTCGATCAACTGCTTGGCCAGGCTGATCGCGGGCACACGCCGGTAATTGAACCACACCATGTTCGCCACGCCCGCCTTCTCAACGGCCTCGGTCATTTCGAGGCCCTCGGCGGCGTTCATGGCGAGCGGCTTCTCGCAGAGGATCATCTTGCCCGCCTGCGCGGCCGCCACCGCGATGTCGCGGTGCAGGTTGTTTGGCACGCTGATGTCGACCACGTCGATGTCGTCGCGCGCGATCAGCTTGCGCCAGTCGCTTTCCATGCTTTCCCAGCCCCAGTTCTCGGCGAAGGGCTTGAGCTTGTCCTCCTTGCGCGCGCAGGCCGCCTTGAGCACGGGCTCATAGCCCAGGTCAAAGAACTTGTTCACCTGCGCATAGGCATTCGAGTGGGCCCGGCCCATGAACCCGTAGCCGATGAGGCCGATATTCAGTTTCTTCCTGGCCATCTTCGTTCTCCCTTTGCCGGGCCGTCAGATCGGCCCGTATGAACGCGGCAGGATGCCGCGTCTACATTGTTGCGTCCGTTTCGGCTCAGCCGTATTTCTGGTTCAGCAGGTCGATCGCCTTCTTGCAGCGCTCCGTAACCGCCCACGCATCGGGCCAGAAGCACAGGTCGATCGTCCACCAGTTGTGCGGCACGCCCGCTTTGTTCAACTCGGGGATGAGCGTGTCGAAATCGAGAATGCCGTCGCCGAAGGGCGCGTGCGTGCTGGTCTCCTCGTCGTGCAGCGTGCCGTCCGAGTCGATCAGGTGCAGGTGGTTGATCTTGCCGCGCAGCTTCTGGGCCAGTTCGAGCGCGCCGCCGGGCAGCGTCTCTTTCTTGCCTGGCTGGCGCGCGCCCACGGCCGCGACCATGTGCGCGTGGCAGGTGTCAAACTGCACGCCGAAATTGTCGTTGTTCACCTCGTCCACGATGCGCAGGATGTCGGAGGGTTTGTTGAACGCAAAGCCCGGCTCGAATTCCCACGTCACATACACGCCCTTGTCCGCCGCCTCGGCGGAGCAGCGCTGCCAAGTGGAGACCACGCGCCTGCGCGCCGTATCCTCGTCCACCTCCTCGAAGATCGTGGGCGGCTGCACGCAGTCCACGCGGATGCCGGGGATGCCCAGGTCCACGCAGAAGTCGAGGTTCTTGCGGAACTCGTCGACGTAATGCGTCGTGTCTTCCGTGTTAATCAGCTTCTCGCCCCAAAGGTTCGCCGCAAGGCCGGAAAAGGCCAGGCCCGCGTCGGCGACCGACTGTTTGCACTTGGCGCGGTCGTCCGCCGTCGGCATGTTGTCCGGATTCGGGTGAATGCCGAAGCCGCCCAGTTCGAGCCCGTCAAAGCCGAGCGCGGCCAGCTTTTCAACGATCACGTCAAACGGAACCGGGCAGTCCGCGTAGGGGCCGATCGAATAGGCCCAGGTGCCAATGGAGATCTTCTTCATGGTCGGGTCATCCTTTCTTGTGCGCGCCCACTGCCGGCGCCTGCGGGTTCACGTCGGGGCCAAAGTAGCGGAGCAGAACCAGCGGGCATTCCTTGCCCAGGTTCTCGATGACAACGCCCTCGCGGGCGGCCTTTTCGGTGATGAACACCTCGTCCTCGGTCATCTCGCCGTAGCGGATCATGGCCGGGCATTCGAGGGGCAGATTGCCGATGCGGCCGCGGCCCTGCATGCAGATCACGCCCGAGGCGCCGTTGTCTTTCAGCGTCATCTTCACGCCCGGCATGATGGTCAATTCCTTGGACGTGAACATCGGCGTGCCGTAAGTGACCCACTTGTCCGTGTAGCCCTCGCCCGAATTGGCGGCGTCCACAACGGGCTCCAGGTAGTGGCTGTCCTTGAAGTTCGGGTTCGTGTTGACCTCCCAGTCAAGCTGGTCGACGATGAAGTCCAGATCCTGGTGCTTGTCCTCGGGCATGTCCTTGACCAGCAGGCTCCAGGGCACATCGCGCCCCTCGACCAGCGACTGGTACATGCCGAACACGTCGCTGCCCCACTGGGGCTCGTAGGTGACCAGCGAGCCCGGCGCATGCAGTGTGCACGGCGGCACCCACCAGCCCGTGCCCGGCTTGAGCCGGTAGGCCTTGGCCAGATCCAGAATGCCGTTGTCGCCCTTGTTCCAGTTTTCGAGGCAGCGGCGGACGTCGGCCTTCGTCGTGCCCGGCTCCAGGCCGAAGTAGGTGTGCGGGAAATTGTTGCCGATGGCATTGAGCTGCGGCGGGAAGTAGTAGCACTCGGGCTTGCCGTCGCGGCCGATGAGTTCCGCCTGCTCCTGGCTCTGGTGCATGTGGTGCGGGATGGGACCCATGTTGTCGAAGAACTTGCTGTACACCGGCCAGCGCTTGTACTTGTTCCAAATCGACTCGCCGATCACGGCCGCACCCAGCGCCGCCACGGCATCACGCAGCGTGAAGCGCTTGCCCTCGAACACGACGTAGCTCAGGCCCTCGTCGGGCGGCGCGCCCTCGTTGTCCGCCGCCGTCGTCGAGGAGAACCAGCGCTCGTCGATGCCGCCCCGGTGCTTGCCCAGTGCGTAATAGTCGTCCGGATGCAGCTTCAGCCGCCGGCCGGGCTGCAAAAATGAGCGCGGCACCCATGCCGGGGCCACGCGAAACAATCCGCCGCCCGCCTCCAATGCCGCCTTGGCCGCCTGCTCCACGTGGGCTTCTTTTAGGATATCCATGGCCGCTCCTTCACTAATGAGGTTAATGTACCCAGTCCCAACCCGGTCTCCCCACGGAGACGGGACAAATCAAAGCACTTCTTGTAGCATGACGCATGCGGAAAAGCAAGCCCCCGGGACTTACTTGGCCGCCTTCAACTCTTTCACCCGCAAATCCTTGAATGCCACCACCATCGGCGGGCCGGCGTGCAGTTGCAGGCCGATCAACCCGTCCATGGCGCGCTTGTCCACCTGGTCGTCGGTGAATTCGCTGAAGACCTGACCGTTGATCTTCTGGATGACATGGTTGCCCTCGGCGATGACCTCGTAATCGTTCCAGTCTTTCAGCTTCACGCTTGCCGTCAGCTTTGCCGCGTCGCCGGTCTGGCCGGTCACGTCCAGTTTGCCGTCGGCCTTGATGTTCACCTTCTCGCCGACCTTGGCCAGGATGCCCCGGCCCCGCTCCTCGTAGACGATGCCCGACAGGCTGCCGTCGCCCAGGATGTCGGCCTGGTAGCCGCCCATGCCCCAGGGCACGCCCTCAATCTCGTGGCTGCGGTATTGCACGCCCGAATTGTGGTTTTCGATGCGGTAGGAGAAACGGAGCACGAAATTCGCCGGCTTGCCGGTGCGCCAGATGAGGAACGTGTTCGTCTTGAGGGGGTTTTCGGCGGTCGTCTGGCCGACGATGCACCCGTCCTTCGCCGACCACAGCTTGGGATCGCCGTCCCAGCCGGTCAGGTCCTTCCCGTTGAACATGGACACAAACCCGGCCTCGTCCGCACCGGCCGGCGCGGCAAACGCGGAATGCGCCACAAACAGGATTCCCACACACAGCCCAACGGCAAGACAGACAGATCGCATGGCCCGTTCCTTCCGATTGTCCAGAAAACCTCAACGGCATGCCCCGCCGCGACACCACGGCGGCGCAACGCCGCCAAATACCGTAAGCTATTCTCCCAAGCCAGTCAAGAATTCGTTTCCCCAAGTGTGAGGAGTGACCTTTTGACGAACGGTCCGGCTGACACCATCCCGCCCTTTCCTGTGTCCATTTTCCGGACTTGACAACGCACCGCCCCAGTCTTCACGATTACACCCCGGCGCAGACGCGCCCCAAAAACCCTGCAAGGAGTCCCGCATGGAACAGCGCAGTTCAAATTCTTCCTGCACACGGCGGCAGTTCATCCGGCGCAGTGCCGCAACGGTGGGTATCATCGCGGCCGGCCCCAACATCATCACCTCGGCCGCACTCGGCGCGGTGGACCGCGCCCCGGCCAGCGGGCGCATCAATGTGGGCGTCATCGGCACGGGAGGACGGGGCTGCGACGTCATGCGGGCATTCATGGCCCAGCCCGACGTGCAGGTGCGCGCGGTCTGCGATGTCATCGCCGAGCGCCGCAATGCGGCCAAGGCCCAGGTCGATCAGGGCTACGGCAACCAGGACTGCGCCACCCACATCGACATGCTGGAACTGCTGGCCCGGCCGGACATCGACGCGGTGCTCATTGCCACGGGCGACAACTGGCACTCGGGCGTGTCGATCATGGCGGCGCGCGCGGGCAAGGACATGTACTGCGAGAAACCGATGAGCGTGACCATCGCCGAGTCGCGCGCGGTGTCGAACACGATGCAGCGGCTGGGACGGGTGTTCCAGTGCGGCACGCAACGGCGCAGCATCGGCAACTTCCGGTTCGCCGCGCATCTCGCCCGGAGCGGCATGCTGGGACGGCTCACCGAGCTGCACGCCGAGGAGGCGGGCGGACTGCAGAACTTCAACGGGGAGACGCTTCCGGCGGAGCCGGAGCCGGCGCGGGAGGTGGTGGACTGGAACCGCTGGCTCGGCCCGGCGCAGTGGCGCCCCTACAACGCGAAATACTGGACGCGCGGCTTCTGGAGCAACCACACCGACTTCAGCGGCGCTTCCATCACCGAATGGGGCAGCCACACGGTCGATCTGTGCCAGTGGGCGGCCAGCGCCGACGACACCGGCCCCACCGAGTTCTATACCGAGGGCAAACGCCACATCGCCCGCTATGCCAACGGCATGAAGATAGTCATCCGCACGGGGCTGCGCTTCGGCAGCTGCCCGGTCCGTTTCGAGGGCGAAGAGGGCTGGGTGGAAACGGGCGACTCGGGCCTGATCGACGCCTATCCCAAATCGCTGCTGCAAAACCGCGGGTTTGAGGGCGGCTATCCGCCCGACAACCACGTACGCGCCTTCCTGGACTGCGTAAAGACGCGCCAGCAAACCATATCGAACGCCGAAGTGGCCCACCGGTCCATTTCGGTATGCCACGTGGCCAACATCTCCAAGCGCCTGGGCCGCCCGGTCATTTGGGACCCCGTCAAAGAGGAATGCCTGGGCGACGACGAGGCCAACCGGATGCGCTCGCGCGCGTACCGTGCGCCCTGGTACCTGTAAGAATGTGGGACAGCCGCCCTCGGCTGTCGGCACTGAAGGACTGCAAGGAATGACAGGCGAGGGCGCCTGTCCTACATGAAGACACCTGTTGAAAGGTCACATTTCGTGAAAATGAAGTCTGCATCACTGCTTGCGTTTATCCTTTTGTCCATCCTGCTCGTCCCGGCCGGACGCGTTTTCGCCGCCGAGGACAGTGTCGAGGCCAAATGGCTGGCCGTGCTGCAAGGCGGCGCCGGCTGGCAGGAAAAGCAGCAGGCCTGCCGAGAACTGCGCATCGTCGGAACCGTGCAGTGCCTGCCCGAGCTGGCCGCACTGCTCACCGACGAGCAACTCTCCGGATATGCCCGCTTCGCGCTCGAAGCCATGCCCTATCCTGAAGTGGACGCGCTGCTGCACGACGCGCTGACCAGGACCACCGGCGCGCAGCAGACGGGTATCGTCATTACCATGGGCGTTCGGCGCGACGCCTCCGCCGTTTCCATCATCGTGCCCCTGCTGGACAGCGCCGACGCAGACCTTGTCCCCGCGGCCGCAGGCGCGCTGGGCCGCATTGCCACACCCGAATCCGTCGATGCCCTGGCACAGTTCCGCGCAAGAGCCTCCGAAGCCGCCCGTTTCCCGGCGGAAGAGGGCATGCTGGCCGCCGCACAGCGCTGGATTGCCGACAAGAAGGGCGACCAGGCCGCGCCCGTTCTTGAAGCGCTCCTCGCCCCCGGCGCGCCGTCCGACGTGCGGTTGGGTGCTTTCTACCTGCTCGCCTCGGCGCAGCCCGACAAAGCCCCCGACCGCCTGCTCGCCACCCTCGCGGGCGACGATGCCGACCTGCGCGACATGGCCGCACGCATCATCTCGGAAACCAAAGGCGCCGATCTGACCGCCCGCTATGCCGCCGCACTGCCCACGCTGTCCGCCAACGGACAGGCTGCCCTGGTGCGCGCGCTGGCCGGCCGCCGCGACGCGGCGGCGCATCCCGCCGTGGTCAAGGCGGTCGAGAATGCGGACAAGTCCGTGAAACTCGCCGCCATCAAGGCACTTGCCACCCTGGGCAATGCCGACGATGTGGCCGGATTGACCATCCTGATGAACGGCGACGACACGGATGTCGCCGGCACCGCACGGGCCACGCTCGCCACGATTGAAGGCGCCCCGGTGGACGCGGCCATCACGACGGCCCTTGCGGCCGCCCCCGCCGCCGTCCAGGCGAAACTGCTCGACCTGCTGCTGGACCGCCGCGCCGAACAGGCCCTGCCCATGGCCGTGCAGCATGTCCTCAGCGGCGATGCGCCCGTGCGTGAGGCCGCACTCCGCACGCTGGCCGTGCTCGGCACAAAGGACAACACTTCCCTGCTCATCTCCGCCATTGACACCTCACCCGACGCGGCCACCCGCAGCGCTGCGGAAAACGCGCTGGGCAGCCTCTGCGCCCGCTGCGGCGACGACGCCCTGCCCACCGTTGTCAACGCCATGGGCTGCGCGCGGATCGACTCGCGCATGGCCCTGCTGCACGCCGTTGGCCGCGCCGGCGGCGCCCAGGCACTGGCGTGCGTTGTGCAGTCGCTCAAAGACAACGACGAGACCTTCCGCAACGAGGCCCTGCGCGAACTGTCCGACTGGCCCACGGCCGACGCCGCGCCGCAACTCTTGGAACTGGCCAAGAGCGACCAGGAAAACCGGCATGTGCTGGGCCTGCGCGGCTACATTCGCCTCGCCCGCGCCAGCACGGACCCGGGCGGAAAGGCCGTCCTGCTCGCCACTGCCATGGGGTTGACCAAACAGCCTGAAGAAAAATGGCAGGTCCTCGCCGCATGGGGCACGCTCAAGACCGCACAGTCCCTCGACGCTCTCCTGCCCTTCCTGCAGGACCCGCAGGTGAAGAACGAGGCCGGTTCGGCCATCATTGCCGTGGCCGCAGAACTGGCAAAAGCCGGCGGTGACAGCAAGACCCGCGCAGTCGACGCACTGAAATCCGTAGCCGCCGCCTGCGACAATCCCGCCGTGGTCGAAAACGCCAACCGCGCACTGGCGGGCATTCACTAGAGGCATGGCCTTTGCGATGTGTCTCTCATGCAAGACTTTTAGCCGCATGCGCACAACGGATTGCAGTACCTGGGCGTAAGCGTCGGACCGGTTCTTACCCCAAACGGGGTTATGGAGCAAAGGGTCTCCCATGGTTGCCCAAAGACACGCGATAGCGTGACGAGGCCTACCCCGGGAAACCCCTCATTCCCCCATGTTTATCCTGCGGTCGGTGGAGGTTCGGAACTTGGTGGGCGCAGCCCGGCCGGAGCCGGGGCCCTAAGCGGCGGGCAGTGCCCCCTCATGGTCTTCTTGTGTTCCCGCCACAGAGCCACGTTCAGCCGTCGGGAGCCCTCCATCCATTCCCCGTGATGTTCGACCGCCAACACCCTGACAAGCCTAAGGCAACTGGCATTGTTGGGAAACATGCGCATTATGCGGGTGCGCCGCTTTATATCCTCGTTGAGCCGTTCGAGCATGTTCGTGGATTTCATGTGCTTGTGGTGGGCGAGCGGCAGCCGGTAATACGCCAGCGTCTCCTCGATGTTTTCCTCGACCCAAGCGCAAAGCTTTGGATATTTCGCCTG
>CAIJOU010000115.1 GCA_903822375.1 Candidatus Hydrogenedentota bacterium | reverse complement strand
TGGGAGATGGCGCAGGAATTGTTTGCCGGGCTGGCGTTTGAGCCGTTGGTCGGTGAATGGAAACAGGTTCCGTCGTACTTCACTCAGGATCATCCCAACAAAAATGTGGAGGCGGAACACAAGAGCATTGCGGAAGCGCCCATTGCCGTGATGGACCAGACCGTCTCCGACGGCATGGATGTTGCCCGGTGGCGCACCGACCTCATGCGCATCCGTGAAACGGAGGAGCCGGCCCTGTCTGTGGAGGGGCTGGTGTTTGCGGGCGCCGAGCCGTTGCCGTGCATTCACTTCAAGCAGCGGCTGACGAGTATCATTCGGTTCGAGACCGGTAAGCGTCCGATGGGCACCTGGCGCTTCCGGCTCCACGCGGGAAAGACGGCACCGGTGGTGTTTGCCGATGCGCCCTTTTCCGAGGAACGGCGCGACGCCGAGAGTTTCTATTGCGCGCGCTACGTGCGTCTCGAATGGCCCGGCCGGCACCTGCTCTGGTGTCCGTCACAAAACACGCTCTTCCGGCGCGTCAAGGAAGGCGACCAACTCGTCTTCGAATGCACCGTGTTCGACTTCAGCTTCACCGGCGTGGCGAACTGGGACATGCGCTTCTACGCAGCCCCCTCCTTCTCGGCCGCGGAATCGCTCCGGCTGGCCGAGACCTGCCACCGCAAGCCGGTTCGCGTGGCCATGGAGGTCACTGCCGGCCGGGTCGCGGGTGTGACCGTCGACAATCCCGACGTGGTCATCACCCATGCCTTCCCCGCCGGACCCGATGCGGTGGGGGTGCGCATGCTCAACGCTTCGGACAAAGCCCAAACGGCCACCATAACGTGGCCGTCCGGTTTTGCCGGCGTAACGGCCGCCGACACTGAGGGCAACACGCTTTCCGAGGGTTGGCGCCACGAAGGCACATCACGCAACGAATGGCAGTACACGTTCCGGCCTTGGGAAATCGCCACCTTCCGCGTGACATAAGGAGAGCATCTGGAAAACAGGAACTCAGGAACGGGAAGACTGCAGCATCCTTTCCTGATTTCCCGAATTCCAGATGAAATCAGCGTGTTTCGGGCACGCCGCCTTACTCCACCCATAGGGAGTAAAGGCTGGCATGTTCAAGATGTATCTTGAGACGCACAATCCTTCCGGACAGGCCGGAGATGTCTGGGTGAAGCCGCCATGATGCGGACAGTTGCACGCTGTCGCCGATCGGGGGGATGGCGTCCGCCGCCGAAAACCCGCCCACTGGGACGCCGTCCATATCGAGGAGTTCCACCGTGGCCCGGCCTTCCCGTGCAGAAAGATTGAGGAACAGATTCTGCCCGGCAAGTCTTACGGGCCTGGTCAGCACATCGCCTTCCCCGTCGGCATCGAGGGAAATGAAGCCGTCCCGGCGCAATGCGGCCATGCAGACAGCGCCCCAGCCTTCATTCAGGTCAGCCCGCTCGTCCTGGCTCAGGGTGCCCGGGTCTCTCGGCGTGCCGTCTGTGTTCAATCCATAGACGGGGTCCCGCCATTTCAATCCCGAATAATAGAACCAGAGTTCGTCGTCCTTGAGCAGGGGACGGTTTGTTGGAAGAAGCTGCACCCGGTCAAACACGCCGACACGGCCGTGCTCAATTCCGGATGGCCCGATAAATTCCCCACGGTCTCCCAGGCGGTCCCAATGCGCAAGATCACGGCTGGTCGCCAATTGGATGACGTCAAATCCGTCGGTGTTGTTCGGAACAGGCAGCGAAGTTCCGGTCGGGTAGTACATGGCTGGAAGGGCTAGGTAGGTTCCTTCGTAGGGAAATATGGCGACGTTGTACACTTCGGCCCGCCAGGTGGGCAGGTGGGTCGTGCCCCGGGGCGGTTTCCAGCCGGACGCGGGGTCCGGGTCCACAAACAACGGGCCAAGCATGTGCGGGTCGTTGACGTGCTGCCGGATTACATCCGGCGCCATTTGCTGGTCTTCCGCGTCGGCCCCAAACAGAGAACGGGGTGCGGTCCAGTGCTCAAAATCGGTGCTGGAACACACCGCAAAGGCCCGCCCATACAGGTTTGAAGTTTTGACTATGGCCAGATAACGCCCCGCATTGCCGTCATACACGAGCTGCGACTCATCACTGGACGGGATTTCCTCCGTGCCCAGCCTTGTCCAGTGAATGCCGTCCGGGCTGACGACGGGCTTGCGGTTTTCCGCGCCCAGAAGCGCCTTGTAGCGCCGTTCCGGATGCGTGTCCTCCGGGTCGTACACAATGCCTTCCATGGCGTTGTTTGGCCACGTCAGCGCCGGGTCAACAACAACCCAGTTGTTCTCTTTCGACCCATGCACCTCCACCGCGCCCAGGATGGGTTTCTGCCAGTGAATGCCGTCTTCGGAAGTGGCCAGCGCCATGCCCACCGTGTATTTGGGGTCGCGCGCATAGGCGAGGTAATACAGTTTGTAGAGGCCCTCCTCCGGAACCCACAGGGGTGCGGAACGCACCTGGACCAGATCGCCGTCGGAGGGAATGTCGGGCCGGAGCAGTGCGCCCCGCTTTTCCGGTTGATGCATGACCCGCCGAACGCCCGCCAGTTTCTCCACGATGAAATTGTCCAGGAAAAGCTGGTGCTGTCCCACGGTTAGCGGGAGGGGTTCTGTCGCTGCTTTGTCCAGGAAGCATGCCAGCAGCGCAAGCAGGATTACCAAAAGCAGCAGTGAAAAGAAACCGTCTGCTCCCAGTCGCGAAATCTGAAAGGGACTCTCCGAAACGCCTGTCCAGCTTTTGTTAAGGTCAACGTTCATGCGCCCCCTTTGGTCTGCGGGACCGTTGAACTGCCGCGAGGCCCGATTCCTGATTTCCTGAGTTCCAGATTGAATCGATGTCCCTTATCGCCGCCCCTCGGTCGTGATAACCCGTTCATCGAACGACGCCACAATGGTCTCCCCCGGTTGCACCACGAGAAAGTCCTTTTCGTCCCAGGGGCCTTCGAGGAAGCGGCGCAGCAGGCCGGGGTCGCCCTGGAGGAAATCACATTTCCACTTGAGCCACTCGGCGCATTCGCGGGTGTAAGCCTTGTACCGTTCCGAATCGCCAATACCGAGGTCCACATAGGCGGCGGTGTTGTAGGCGGTCATCCAGTTCTCCGACGCCTCCATCAGGTACTGGGCGTTCTCCTCACCGTAGGTCTCGACGTAGTGGGCCAGCACGCGCTCGTATCGCTCCTTGCTGGGCTGGGTGCTGGTATCGATCCAGCCGGGGCTGTACCAGTAGGTGCCCGGATGGGAATCGAAGTATTCGCGGTAGCGCTCCTTGGAGCCGAGCAGCAGCGTGATGCAGTCGTGGCCGCGCGGCACGACCAGCGGCAGCGTGCGCGCCTGCACACCGACGAGCCCGTTGCTGCACAGGCCGTAGCCCACCAGGATGGCGTCCACCCGCTCCTGCACGCCGTCCTGGCCGCCGTTCAGGTGGTCTTCCTCGACGGTGTCGATGGCGCGCTGCAGTTCCGTGCGCAGCGTGTCGGGCACGCAGTGCAGCCCCTGCTTGAGGAAGTGGAATTGAAACACCTGCGGCGCCAGCGCCGCGTAGTAGCACAGTTCGCGCCAGAACACGTGGCAGGCGATGATGTGCCGCTTTTCCTTGTTGTGTATGTTTGAGCCGTACCAGTCCATGCAATTTCCTTCCCGGCCTACGGCACCGGAGTAAAGATGTCCTGCACCGCGTCGTGCAGCGCCATAGCAAGTATAACGCGGTCGTCGCCCGTTATGGGCGCGTCACCGAAGTGCAGAATGATATCGTGCCAAGGCAGTGCCAGAACACCCAGCAGATGCGGGAAGAAGGGGCGTTCGGGCCCCCATGCCTCCAGTTCGGATTCGGGAATGCGCCCGTCGGGCCTGCGGAACATGGGGTCTGGGCCGAAAAGCGCGACCTTGGAGGGCGGCGGGCAGCCGGAAGGCGTGCGGAAGGTAATGCTGACATAGTGCACCGGGCAGGGCGCCTGCACCGCGGCCTCAAGCAGTTCGGGATGGAAAGTGCGGACCTCGCGGCCCGGGCCGACGATGCCTTCGGGCGCAATGATCAGGCTCTTGCCCGACCGCAGGGCGGCGACCATCTGTTCGACACAATGCGTTGCATCGCCCCCGGGCGGAGGGCAGTGAATCACGTCCAGCCCCGCCATGAGCCGTCCCACGATCGGCAGCGTTTCATCCGCCGCCTGCACGACAAACGGCGCATCGCAGGAGCAGGCCAGCGCGAAGAAGTCCTGCCAGGAAAGATGGTTGCTTACCAGGAAATAGGGCTGTGCGGGAGGTTGCCCAATCCAGAAGAGACGAATGCCGAAGATGGCGCGCATGCCGTGCAGCCAGGCGCGGGACACCCTTTTCCGCGCGGCCTGCCGAAGGGGTTTCACCGCGAAGAAGACTGCGCCCACGGCGAGGGATGCGAGGTAACAGATCAGTATCCATGCGAAGGCGAGGATCAACCGGACCACAACCCGCACCGGAAACCAGCACGGGAATCCCGCCACAACCCATGTGAAGGCGACGCGCTCATTCTCAGCCAAATCAACGTACTCCTTTGGTATGCCGCGAAAGGCACATAGCGCGAACGCCGTCAACAGCAGCGTCATCGGCGACAGGATGACGCCAAGATACACCGCCGGGGGAGAAAAGGCAAAACTTCGGTCTTTCCCCAATCATCGCAGTTTTGCCGGCGATTGGGTATTAGACAGGCCACATATGCCGATTGCCCGGGGGGGGGGCGTGCCAGCGGCAGTCTCCGGTGAGTCCAAGTTTCGACAAGGGGGTGTGCGCGGCCAAGAACCGTGGGTACGGGTGTTTTTGGAGGACGGCGCAAAGCCAACTTGCCGCAGACGCAAGAGAATGCGAACAGGTGTGCGTTATTTCACAGGCGCCTTGTCAAGAAAATGCCATGAGTGCCGGACCAATGGCCACTTACAGGCAACCGTTCGTAAAGGGATGTCGTAAATCTCGTACCCCTTTGACTGAACCGCGATTCGCAACAGGCTTCAAAACGGCCCTGCCAACAGGAGTTTGCCCTTCCCGTGAACCAATGGCACGGGGTTTGCTTATCACAAGGTGCGGTTAAGGTGTTCAATGGCTTTGGGCGTTGGAAAAGAAGGTTTTAATTCTATGGACGCAGTAATAACACGACCAGGGAGAGCATTGGAAATGGAGAAGAACAAGAAGGCGGGGGCGATGCGCGCCGCGCGTCCGGCGAAATTATCCGACGCTGAACAGGTACTCCTTGCGCATGTTGAGATGTGCTATTCCGTGGCGCTCGCGCTCACGCACGACCCCGCTTCCGGGCAGCGGCTTGCGCGTGCGACCCTGCTTTGGGCGTGGCAGCGCCAGATGGAGAGGGGAAATCTGGGCGGGGGGGACGTCAAGATGGCCCTGCTCCGGGATTTGCGCCGCCGGTTCTTGAGAGACTTTTGCCCCGCAAGCGCCCCGGGCAAAGGGCATGCCGACCCGTTTTCCTTCGTTGTCGGAACGGGGGACAAGGCGAAACGCGCAGTTGCGGCGAACGGCCGCGGCGAAGTCGGCGCGACAGGGTGACCCCATGGCAATCCGCACACAGCAGACGGCGACCGAAGGATTGGATGTCCGCATTGGCTGGGATGCCTCCACAGTGCGAATGCCGCGAATGGAATCGGCAGCCGACTATTATTGTTTTGAAGAGCAACTGTCGTCGGAGTTTCACCTTCGGCCGGCGACAAACTGGATACTTGATCTTTCCGAGTATACGGACGGCATCACGCTTGTGCTTGCGGGTGTTCTGGCCAGTATTGGCGACAAGGCGCGACGCTCCGGATGTACTGTGAAGTGCACCGGTCTTCAGGAACCCTGCACAAAATGCGAGGCCCGGTGCGGGACACCGTCCTTCTTGACGGGTCGGGCTGTAAAGAGGAATTGGATGGCAAACACAGAGGAACTGTCGTTTCTTTGCGGGTAATCCTGTGCGCCGGCCGTGCATGAGCCGGTCCGGTGGTGCGGGATGACCATGAAACGCAGGTTAGGAACACATTGAGCCGCAGGCGGGTCAGCCTGCAACCGTGTTCCGGTGCCGGCGCCGAAAGGGTTTACAGTATGGGAATGCATCGGTTCATGCGTCTGGGAAACAGTTCCCCGGCGGGGGCATCGGCGCTCGTTGCATGTCTCCTCCTTATGGTCATCGGCTTGTGGATTTTCGAGGCTGGCGCATATGCGGCCCCAGACACGAATGCCGCACAGGCGCCTGAGGTTCAACCGTTGCCTGTGCAGCAGCCCGTCGCCGAACCCAGTGCCGCAAAGCCGCTTGCCGTCAGTCCCGCCGCACCCAGGAAAGGCGAAAAGAATCCGACGCTCCGGGCCGCAAGGCCTGCGCCGGCTAAGGACCCGGCATCCATTCCCGCAGCTTCCGACGCGGAACTGCGCGACAAGTGGGGGATCGAGGTGCTGTCGCTGCGCAGAACAGCCGGAGATTTCATGGTTGACTTCCGGTATCGTGTGCACGACGCGGAGAAAGCAGCCCCCCTTTTCGACGGCCAAACCCATCCCTGCATTATCGACGAGGCCACCGGTGCGAAGTTCATCGTTCCGGACCCGCCCAAGGTCGGCCAGTTGCGCACGACGCGAAAGCCCGTCGCCGACAAGAACTACTTCATGATATTCGCCAATCCCGGCCAACTGATGAAGGCCGGAAGCAAGATTTCCGTGATCGTCGGAGATCTCAAGATTGAGCATCTAACCTTGGAATAGTGGGCCAAAGGGGGACTTCCCCAGGGAGAGCATCCATGCGGAATATCATCTTTACGGGTTTGTGTGTCCTGCTGTGTCTGGCATTTTCCGGCTGTCCTTCGAACGGCACGGACCCCTTGGTGGTGAACATTTTGCCCCAGGCCGCGGTGGACGCCGGCGCGCGGTGGAGCCTCGACGGCGGCCCATGGCTGAACAGCGGCGATTCCGTGGGCGGCATCGTTCCGGGAAGGCACTTTGTGACGTTCAAGCAGGTTTCAGGCTGGGACAGTCCGGCCGATCAGGCCGTCATTTTCGGCGCTGCGCCGACCACGACCATCACCGGGACCTATGCCTCCCTTGCCGAAAAGGGCGCGCTGATCGTGACGATAGAGCCCAAGGCGGCCCGTGACGCCTTTGCCCAGTGGCGCGTGGATGACGGCCTGTGGCACCAGAGCGGCGAGACGCTGCTCGGGATACCGGTGGGCACGCACATTGTCTCCTTCAGCGAGGCGCTGGCCAGCCCTGGCATGGTCAAGCCCAGCAACGTCACCATCGACGTTTCCACGGACCCGACCGTCACGGTCGAAGGCGACTATACCCCCCTGTTGACGTCCGGCGAACTGGTCGTGTTCGGCTACAATGACCTGGGCATGCACTGCATGAACCAGGACTTTTCCGAGTTCATGATCCTGCCGCCCTACAACACCCTTCACGCGCTGGTGGTCGACCGCAGCGGTGCGAAACCCAGAATTGTTCAGGAGGGTGTCGAAATAGGCTATCGGATTCCGTCCAAGACCACTTCGGTGAACAAGACGAACTTCTGGGACTTTGCCCAGGGCCTGTTTGGGCTTGACGCGCCGCTTCCCCCCGATGTGGGACTGACAGGCAACGGGCTTTCCGGTGTGATGACCTCGCTGGCCGCCGCGGGGCGCAGCGACTGGTCCGCGACCGGCATTCCGGTGACACCGCTGGCGGACGACATGACCGAGGCGCCGCTGGCACTCGGGCTCATCACCGTCTCACAGGGCGGAACGGATGTGGCGCAGACGCAGGCGGTGATTCCGGTTTCCTGGGAGATTAGCTGCAACCGGTGCCACAACACGCCCGGCATGAGCGTGGCCCAGGATATCCTTGCCGCCCACGACCGCCTGCACGGCACCAGCATCAGCTTTGCCTCCGCCAAACCGGTGGCCTGCGGCAGTTGCCATCCCCAGCCGGAACTGGGCTTTGAGGGTGATGTGGGAATGGCCACCCTCTCCTCGTCCGTGCACACCGCGCACGCGAAGAGGATGTGGCTTGTGGACGGGCAGTTGGAAAACGGCTGCTATGCCTGTCACCCCGGAGGGGAAACCCAGTGCCTGCGCGACGTGCACCGGGCCATCGGCATGATCTGCACCGACTGCCATGGTTCCATGGAGGCCGTGGGCAATCCCGCCCGCGCGCCTTGGGCGGACGAACCGCGCTGCGGTGACTGCCACCAGCGGGAAGGGTTCGCCTTCGAGCAGCCCGGCACGCTCTTCCGCGATTCCAAGGGGCACTACGGCGTTCACTGCTCCGCCTGCCACGGCAGCCCCCATGCCATCACGCCGACGGTCGGCCAGGAGGACAATGTGCAGGCGGTGGCCTTGCAGGGTCATACCGGCCCCATCAGCAAGTGCGAGGTGTGTCATTCCGATCCAACCGCCGGCGCGGTATTCGACCATCGTTTGACCGCGCCCACACTGTAGTTCCTGGTCGCACTCAGGGGCTTTGCGCACCGATTCGGCCAAAGGCCCAAAACCACGGAGAATAGAACCATGTCCAGTGAAACGAGAGGACAGGCCGCAAAAGTCAGGGTGGCAATCCTGTGCGCCATCCTGTGCTGCGCCGGTGCAGTGTGTTTTTCAACCCCGGTTCCCGCTGCAACCCAGGCCGATTCGGACGCGGAAAGCAACGGCATGGGCATGGGCGGAATGGGCGGCGGAATGGGGGGGACGGGCACCGTAATCGACCCGCCTGTCGGCGCCCCCTTCCACGACCCGCCCGAAATGGGGAACGCAAGCACAACGCCGGGCGTCGTGCAGGCGACGGTGGAAGTGAAGCTGGCGCCCGTCGATGTGAACGGCACCACCGCGGAGCTTTTCACCTACAACGGCTTTGTCCCCGGCCAGACGATACGGGTGAAAGTCGGGGACCGGCTGCGCGTCCATATGATCAATTCGCTGCCCAGTACGACCGAAACCAATTCGCTGGGATTTGTGAAGAACTTCACCAATCTCCATTGGCATGGGATGCACGTCAGTCCAAAGGAGCCGAGTGACCCCGCGTGGCTCGAGGTCCCGCCGGGTGGAACCTACGATTATGAGCTGGACTGTTCTCACGCCTACCCCGGTTGCCTGACGTTCTACCACGGCCATGCCCATGGGCTGGTCGCCGAACAGCACTGGGGTGGATTGTCGGGCGCGCTGGTGGTGGAGGACCCGACGGCGGCGCTGGCCGGCATTGAAACACACATCATGGTCCTGCAGGACATTGCGATCGTTGACGGCGCGCCGGCGCCCCACACGACCATGATGGACTACATGAAAGGCAAAGAAGGCGACACCGTGATGGTAAACGGCCAGGTCAATCCCGCATTGCCGACCAAGCCGGGACAGGTCCAGCGGTGGCGCATTGTCAACGCGAGTGTCGCGCACTTCTACAAACTCAGTCTGGAGGGCCACGCCCTCAACGTGATCGGGACAGATTCGGGTTTGCTCGACAAGCCGTATGAGCAAAGCGTCGTTATCATGGCGCCCGGCGAGCGGCTCGACTTGCTCGTCAAGGCCAGTGACACCGCAGGCAGCTACAAGTTGCTCGCGCTTCCCTACGCACGCATGGGCATGGGCGGTGGCGGCATGGGAAAGAGCATGGGCGGCATGGGCGGCGGTGGTGGCATGGGCGGTGGCGGAGGAATGGGTGGTACGAGCGAAGGTGAAGGCGAGACTGGTATGGGCGGCGGTGGTGGCATGGGTGGCGGCATGGGCGGAGGCGGAGGAATGGGCGGAGGCGGAGGAATGGGTGGTACGAGCGAAGGTGAAGGCGAGACTGGTATGGGCGGCGGTGGCATG
>CAIJOU010000114.1 GCA_903822375.1 Candidatus Hydrogenedentota bacterium | reverse complement strand
CTGAACTTAAAAATCAAATAAGGCAGCATGAATGCAGCAACATAAATTGTCGATATTATTATGGCATTCTGATGAATACTGATTTTCAGAACATCTCCGAGAATGTTGGCGAGTTTTTCCTTTCGGGGCGCAAGCTGCCGTGGTGGATCGCGGGTACCGGCATGGTGGCCACCACCTTTGCCGCCGACACGCCGCTCGTGGTTTCCGGCCTGGTGCGCAAGGGGGGCATTTACGAGAACTGGCTGTGGTGGAGCGCCCTCATGGGCGGCATGCTCACGGTTTATTTTTTTGCCGGCCTATGGCGGCGGGCGGGACTCATCACCGACGTCGAGTTCGTTGAACTGCGCTATGACGGCAAGTCGGCGGCCGCGCTGCGCGGTTTCTGCGCCGTCTACTTCGGCCTGCTGGTCAACTGCATCGTGATGGGCTGGGTGACGCTGGCCATGAGCAAGATCCTTAACGTCATGATGGGCTGGGACAAGGTCTTTTCCGTGGCCATCCTCGTGGTCCTGACGCTGACCTACACGGTGCTGTCCGGATACTGGGGCGTCGTGGTGACCGATTTCTTCCAGTTTGCCCTGGCCATGCTGGGTGCCGTAGTGCTCATGTTCGTGGTCCTGGTGCAGATGGGGGGGCCCGCTCACATGGTGGAACAGGTCCTTGCGGCGCCCGGGGTGGACCCGAAGGTGGTGTACTTCATCCCGGACTTCGGCACGGCGACCCACCTTGCTCTTGTAACCTTTGTGGTGCAGATTTCCCTGCTGTGGTGGGGGAGCGGACAGGGGAGCGGCTACCTTGCCCAGCGTCTCTTCTCGGCCCGGGACGAGCGGCACGCCGCCAAGGCTTTTCTGTGGTTCAACATCGCCAATTACATGCTGCGGCCCTGGCCGTGGATCGTGGTCGGGTTGGCGTCGCTGGTGTACTTCCCGCTTCAGGCCGGCGAGGACCATGAACTGGCCTATCCTAAGATGATTGCGGCGCTGATGCCCACGGGCATGCGCGGGCTTATGGTGGCGTCGCTTTTTGCCGCGTTCATGAGCACCCTGAGCACCCAGTTGAACTGGGGGGCATCCTACATTGTCAGCGACATTTACAAGCGCTTCATGGTGCGCGATGCCCCGGATCGCCACTACGTGAATGTCTCCCGGTTGGTCATGGTGGCACTGATGATGGTAGGCGCGCTGGCGGCATGGCAGTCGGAGAGCGTGGCCAAGGTCTGGATATACCTCCTGACCATCGGTGCGGGGGGCGCGTTCGTGGGCCTGCTGCGCTGGTACTGGTGGCGGGTCAACGCGTGGGCGGAAATCGGTGCGATGGTCAGTTCGCTCGTCGTGGCAAACGGCGACCTGGTCTGCAAGGCGCTTGCCGCACTGGGCATACTCTCGCCGGTGATGATGGAGAAGGTCACTTGGTTCTACGCATCCGAAACGTACGCCTACCGCATCGTGGTCATCCTCGGGGTCTGCACGCTCTTCTGGATCATCGTCATGTACATGACTCCGCCGGTGTCGATGGACCATCTCGAGCGCTTCTACCGGCGCGTTCGGCCGGGCGGATGGTGGGGCCCCCTGGCGCAAAGGTGCCCCGAAATTCAAACGGCGTCAACACTGCGCGCCTGGACGGGCTGGTTCGCCGGCACCGTCTGCGTCTACACCGGGCTCTTCGGGATGGGTTACCTGTGCATCGGGAAATACACCGCCGGCGGGGTGATGATCGCCCTGAGCGTGGTGAGCGGCTGGCAGATGATCAACAACATGCCGCTCGACGAAGCCAAGATTGCGGATTCCCCATTGATGCCTGTGTCGGAGCCCGCGGAATCAACCGCTCAGGAATGACCCTGCCACTGCGTGGAGGTGTAGCGGTGCCGGTACATGATGGGTGTGATGCCCTGATGCTTCCTGAACATATGGGTGAAATGGGCCGAATCGCAGAATCCAAGCGAGTGGGCAATCTCGGTGATGGAACAGCTCAGATCGAGCAACTGGTTGCAGGCATGCTGAACGCGCCGGCGCTGATAGTAGGTCATGGGACTCCAGCCGGTGGCCTTTCGGAAGATGGCACTCAGGTGGTCTGAGCACATCCCCAGTTTTTCCGCCAATTGCCCCACGTTGAACGGCTGGCACCGCAGAATGGTCTCCTCTATATGCTCGAGAGCGGTTACGATTTCTTCGCGGAACCCCAACCCGACCTCGACCGGGCTTTGCCGCGTGTGGGACCGGCTGAGCAGGATCAGGGCCTTGAGGAGGCTTGACCGCAGAAAGGTCAGGGACGGACGGGCGGCGACGGATTCGCGGCCGATGTCCGCGAGTTCATGGTCCAGGGCGGCCAGTTCGCCATCGGACAGCGTGAACTGCGCAAGCGGACATTCCTTGGTCTGCCGGAAAAGGGCCGCGGCGAGAAAAAGGGGAACCAGGCCCGTCTCCCGCCAGTGCGCCATGAGGTCGTCCGCAAGCCATTCCGTAAGATAATACAGATTGGTTTGGTGCAGCCCCTCAATGCCGTAGATGGCATGCGTCATGCCCGGCGCCAGCACTATCACGGTCCCCGGTCCGAGTTCCTCGGTGGCATGGCAGGTTCGGTGCAAAGCCTTTCCCCGGCGGATAATGGAGATCTCGAAGTGCGCATGTGAATGGGGGCGGTGGTCCTGCGTCTCGGGCACATACACAGGACATCCATAGTGCCACCCCGGATGATCTCCATGTCCCGGCAGCAGGCTGCGGGGCTGTCCATGGCCCGCGATCCAGGACCCGACCCGGACCGGCCGGTTTGCAGAAACCCCCACCTCATCAAGCGTCGAGGTGTAAAGGGGTTCGAAATCGGATACGGTCGCCAGGGTCGCCGGAGACATAGTCTTGTTCATCCCAATGCTTGAGCGGCGCGGACAGGGATACTTGTTTTCACCCCGTAATGCGCCACACCTTCGATACAGCATCCGGAACCATACAGGTCGATGAAGCCACATGGACTGCAAAAAGGGCTCATCTCGGATGCATTATAGCAGAAGGAATGCATTCAGCATGGAATCAGGCCGATTGGGAGCGGAGGGGTGCAACGAAAGTTCTGCAGGCGGGGAGGCACAACTCGGATTCCTACAAGAGGAGGGCCAAACCCAACAAGACAGAAAGGAGCGGCGGGGCACACAATAGATGCGGTAAGTCGCGCAACTGGGTGATAATGCCCAATCGGTATTGATGGGCTCTCGGAACCAGTGGCAGGAGAGAGGGCGTTGGGACGATATTCATACCCGCGCCTTGTAAGTGTCCGAACCGCGGAGGTGGACGAATGAGCAATTTCTCCTGGGTGGACGGCAGCATCGTGGGCGTCTACCTGCTGGCAACCATGACTGCGGGCATCATGGTCCGCAAATACGTCGGCCGTGTCGAAACCTTCCTGGTGGCCGGCCGCGAGATGAACCTGTATCTGGGGATCGCATCCTTGGCGGCAACGGAGTTCGGCATTGTCACCTGCATGTACACGGCCCAGAACGGATATGACAAGGGATTTGCCGGCGCCGCGCCGGGGATTCTGTTTGCGCTGGCTTATCTGATTGTGGGCAAGACGGGATTCTGCATCGAGCCCATGCGGCGTTCGGGGGTCATCACGCTTCCCGAAATGTTTGAAAAACGCTTTGGTTCGGGCATTCGCTGGCTGAGCGGCTTGGTCATCATCATTTCCGGCCTGATGAACATGGGCATCTATCTGCGTATGGGCGGCGAGTTTCTCATTTCGGTCACGGGCATTTCCGGCGGTGGCCACACCCTCGAAATCATGATGACTGTCCTGCTGATCGCCGTGGCCGTGTACACGATTCTGGGCGGCATGCTGTCGGTTCTGGTCACCGACTTCCTGCAGTTCGTGGTGATGAGCGCGGGCCTCATTCTTGTGACGATTCTTATCATCTATAGAGTCGGGTGGAGCACGCTGCTGGGCACCGTGGAATCGCACTATGGTGCGGGCGGATTTGACCCGCTGCAGAACGCGGACATGGGTTGGTCTTACATCATTTTCAACAGCCTGGTGGTGACCGCGTGCGTGCTCACGCATCAGCCGGTGGTCCAGCGCGTGCTGGCCGCGAAAGACTCTGAAACGGGCCGCAAGATTTTCACCCAGACCAGCTTCTTCTTCGTGTGCCGCTTTGTCATTCCCGGCATTTGGGGCATCGCCGCGCTGGCCTCCCTGCCTGCCGGGCTGGTGGGCGAAAACACACGGGCGGCCATGCCCCTCTACCTCAGCACCGTCCTGCCGGTGGGGCTGATGGGCATTCTCGTGGCGGCCATGCTCGCGGCGGACATGTCCACGGACTCGTCCTACCTGCTGGCCTACGGGAGTGTGATCTACAACGACCTGCTGGCGCCGCTGCGCCGGCGGCTACACCCGACGGAGAAGCGGGGCCTTCTTTGGAACCGCTTCATCGTTGCGGCCCTCGGCGTGTTCTTCCTGTTCTACGGCCTGTGGTACCCCCTCCAGGGGAGCGTCTGGGCCTACCTCACCATCACGGCGACTATTGGTTTTGCGAGCATGACCACGCTGCTGGTGTCGTGCTGCTACTGGAAACGGGCCAACAATTGGGGCGCGGCGGGGGCAATCATCGCCGGCGCCGTTGTTCCCCTGTCCTATCTGGTGCTGGAACAGTTGCCCGCCACGCGCGGTTTTGCCCTGTGGATCGGTCCGAACTGGTCGGGCATCGCCGCTTTTGCGGGTTCTGGTGTGGCCATGGTGGTGGGGTCGCTGCTCAAGCCAGCCACAGCGTCTGTCAAGGAGATACCGATATGAACTCAGCAGGGCAGTTGTTCTGGTGCCTTATAACCCTTGCGTGCCTGGTGTGGTACTCGACCATGACCTTTCTCGTAGCCTATCGCGGCGTCGTCGACATTCGCGGCATGCTTGGGCGGTTGCGGCAGGGGCAGCTTGATGATGAAGCGGCGCGCGCAAACCAGCCCGAGCCCCGTGCCTGACCGAAGTTATGCCCGAAGGCGGTCGATGACGCGCAGCATCAGGAACTGTCCCACGATGGCCAGCAGAACTATGAGAGGCGTCCATTGGAAAGACACAGTAATACCGGCATGCTGCGCGGCATAGCCCAGGCCGATGCCGCCGGCAAATCCGCCGGCGCCGAGCACGCCCTCGTTGACGGCGGCGCGCCGGTGCCCCGCTTTTACGCTGGCGAGGCTGTAGTAGAGGCTTGCAAAGAAGCACACGCCAAAGTTGGCCCCCACGACGGCAAAACAAAAGACCATGACGATGAGACTGCGGGTGTGGCCCAGGAGCACAAAGGATGCCGCGGCGGCCAGTTGGCCGGCGGCGAGGATAGAATAACGTCCCTGCCATGCCCGGGTGCGGCCAAGGACCACGAAACACGCCACCGTGGCAAGGGACAGCAGGAAGGCCAGCCAGGAGTAGGTCGTGGCGGGACCCACTGCGTCGAACAGCGCCGGGCGAACATCGCCATAGAGGGTCAGGGCCCCGGCGTCTGCAAGTTCCTTGACACGCAGCGGATAGACCGAGCGCACGGCGGCAAAAAGCGCGTTGGCGGTGAAGGTGGCCGCCCATGAAGCGTACAAGAGTCCTGTCGTCATGCAGACCGCTTCCCGTTCCTGCGGCCTTTCCGGTTCGCTGTGGTCGGGTCGTGAACTTGTATGTTCCTGTGAAAGCGACATGATGAGACAAATCACTACGGCACAGAGTGCAAACAGCACCAGGAACGGCAGGCGGAAGTCCATGTCGTACAACGGGCCGGCCAGCAGCGGACTGAGCGTAAATCCGAAAGCCGTGGCCGTGTTGAAACCGGCAAGGTGCCGGGCGCGCGCTTCCGGATTGGGTTCCCGTCCCAGCCATGCCTGCAGCGCCGGCCATGCCATGGCCAGGCCCAGGAAGGGCACCGACGCCGCCGCGACGCACCAGATGCTTGTGCCCGCCCAGGGCGCCAGGGCAAAGAGCAGGGCAAAGACACACACGCCGGCCATGGCCCAACGCAGGCTGTTGCCCGTGCGCGACACACACCCGGCCGAAAGAAAACAGCCGACGGCATACAGTGCCATCTGGACCGCCCCCACCGTTCCCGAGAGCGCGACCCCGCCGTGGAGGCGGTCGAACACGAGGAAGGGCATGGCCGTCAGCCCGACGGCCACCGAGAAGTCCAGCAGAAAGGCGGCCAGATACATGCGGCGGTGCGGTTGGAAGAACCCAAGAGCGGTCACGGGCACTGTCCCCGCGTCGGCCACCGGGATGCGCGCGCGCCGTTCAACACCGTTCCGCCGCCTGCCGCGCCTCAAGGAATTCGGCACCCCGCTCCAGAAGATTCCGTATAAGCAGGTCAAGTTGCTCCGCCGCGTACTCACCGCAGTTCCGCGTGATGAACGGGTCCGGGCATACGGAGCCCTCGCTGTAGCGTATCTCGCCCTGCGGCATGGGATGGAACTCCCACGGGTGGAAATAAAAGCAGAGGAAAGGCGCCACGCCTTGGGAGCGGGCATGGCCGGTGAATCCGTCGATGTGGCGCATCATGGCGTCCGCGCCCTCGATGCGGTAGAGCGGCCACTGGTCCATGTCGCGCCCGTACGGGTCCTTGGAGTCCATCGACAGGTCGGCAAAGTTGGGCAGTTCAACGATGCGCAGGTCTCCCGGCTGGGTCCAGTCCTCCCGGCTGGGGTGGTAGGGCGTGAGCCGGTCACGGAAGAAGAACATGGGATAGGTCGCGTCGGCCACGTAGCCCAGCGCGTCCAGCGCGTTCACCACCGCCGTCGATCCGAAGAGGCGCGGACAGCGAAACGACACGGGGCGCACGCCGGCAACCTCCTCCACCAGTTCGGTGCACAGGCGCAGCCGGTTGGGCACCTCTTCGGGCAGGACGGGCAGCATGCCCGGGATCTCGTACAGCGAATCGCCGATCGTTTCGTGGAAGAGCGTGTGGGCACCAATCTCGTGCCCCCTTGCCTTGACACTGTGGACCACCTCGGGATGCCGCTTCAGGCTGTAGCCGGTGAAGAAGAAGGTGGCCGGGACCTTGTTTCTTTCGAGAATGTCGAGGATGACCGGCGTGCCGTGCTGAAGTCCCTCGTAGTAGGGGGTCCAACTGCCGATGTCCGTCTCCATGTCAAAACCGAGCACCACCTGCAAATCACTCATTTGAAATCTCCTGAATCCGGCATAAAGAACCGGCGCGTCGTCTCCGTGCGGCTTTCCGCCGTCATTGTGTCACGGACAGCCATCAGGGCATTGAGCGCATTACGCGCGAATTTGTATAAAACCCGGACGCAGCGAAGAGGCGTCCCGACAAACATCCGTGTGCAACCAACCCGCGCAATGCGCAATTATAACGCACGATTGCTGCGCAACGAGTAGGAGTGGCGAAGATGAAACTACCCCTGACAAATCCCAGCCCGGACATAAAACACTTTGTCGGCGTCATCCGAGGGGAAATCATTCCCAAACGGCCGCCGTTGGCGGAATTGTTTCTGGACCATGAGGTGGAGCGCGAGATCGCGCGGGCCCACCTGGGGCTGGAGTGGGTCGAGCCTTCCGACGACCGGGAAGCGATGACCGCCTATTTGCGCAACCGGACCGAAGTCTATTACCGCATGGGGTATGACTATATCCGCGTGACCGGCGGCGCGGATTTTCCGGCGACCTCTCTTGACGTTGCCGACACGGCGGAGCTTTCCCGGGGCGACCGTCACTGGGCGAACGAAACCAGCGGCCCCATCACTTCATGGGAGGACTTTGAAAAGTATCCCTGGCCCGACCCGGCCAAGGCGGACCTTTGGCACTATGAATACGCGGCAAAGAATTTGCCGGAAGGCATGGGCCTCTTTGTCTGCCCGACCAGCGGTTTTCTCGAGATCCCGCTCGACACGCTGCTCGGCTACACCAATCTCTGCTATCTGGTCTACGAGCAGCCGGACCTCGTGGAGGCGGTCTTCCAGCGGGTGGGTGACATCATCTGCGCCGCCTACGAACGCCTCATCGGACTGCCCAACCTGCACGGATTCTTCCAGGGTGATGACATGGGCTTCAAGACCGGCACGCTGATTTCGCCCGACCAACTGCGGACCCTTGTGCTGCCGTGGCACAAGAAGATGGCGGACCTCGCGCACCGCAACGGGCTTGTATATCTGCTGCACTCCTGCGGCAATCTGGATGCCATCACGGAAGACCTGATCACGGACGTCGGCATCGACGCCCGGCACTCCTTCGAGGACGAGGGCAATTCGGTCATCGACTTCAAGCGTCGTTACGGCGACCGTGTGACCCTACTCGGCGGGGTGGATGTGGACAAACTGACGCGGCTTCCCGAGGCCGAACTGCGCGCCCACGTCCGCAAGGTCATCGAAGCCTGCACGCCCGGAGGGCGCTTTGCCCTCGGTTCGGGCAACACGGTTTGCAACTACATACCTATCAACAACTACTTCGCCATGGTCGAGGAGGCGTTGAACTACGCGGGCTGAGCCGGGGCACCCCGGACAAGGACAACAAACGCATGCGGATTACGCGCAGAGAACTCATGCAAATAGGAGCACTGGGAGCCATGGGCATCGTGACGGACGGCGGACAGGCGATGGCGG
>CAIJOU010000113.1 GCA_903822375.1 Candidatus Hydrogenedentota bacterium | reverse complement strand
TCATGGCCTCGATGCAGTAGGTGTGGTGCGCGCCGGCGAACTTTTCCGATTCGGTCTTGCGGCCGACCATGACGGGCATGGCCAGGTAGTCCTCGGCGAAGCGCTCGTACACGTGGACCATTTTGAGCGCCTCCTCTTCGGCCTCTTCGGAGGTGGCGTGGGCCGTGTGGCCCTCCTGCCAGAGGAATTCGGTGGTGCGCAGGAACAGGCGCGTGCGCATTTCCCAGCGGCAAACGTTGCACCACTGGTTGATGAGGATGGGCAGGTCGCGGTAGGAGTTGATCCAGCCCTTGTAGGTGGACCAGATGATCGTCTCGGAAGTCGGGCGGATGGCCAGCGGCTCTTCGAGCAGTTTGCCGCCGCCGTGGGTGACCATGGCGCATTCGGGTGCGAAACCCTCGACGTGCTCGGCTTCCTTCTTCAGGAAGCCCTCGGGGATGAACATGGGGAAATAGGCGTTGACGTGGCCCGTTTCCTTGAACATCCGGTCGAGCCGCTGCTGGATCTTTTCCCAGATGCCATACCCCGTGGGGCGGATGACCATGCACCCTTTCACCGGCGAGTATTCGGCCATTTCGGCCTTCAACACCACGTCGATGTACCACTGCGAATAATCGTCCGAACGCTTTGTAATACCCTTGGCCATGATGAGATTCCTTGGTAAAGTGCGCGGCGGATGTGCCGCGTGAAACGGGCCGGAATAATAGCACAGCGCGGGGCAAAATGGGGAATTTAACCGCGTTCGGCGAAAATGCAGGGGAACACTTTATTACAGACGGACTGCCGCGTAGAATAGCGCACTGGCTGCGCGTTCCCGTGCAAAACACAAGGGAGATGGATTGATGAGGTGTTCCGCATTCATCGTCGGGGCCTTGGTTCTGGCGGAAGTGGCCTTTCTGCCGCAGCTTTCCGCTGAAGCGTCCACGGCGGATAGCCCCATGCTCTGGTATGCCCAGCCGGCGATGCGCTGGATGGAGTCGCTGCCTGTGGGCAACGGACGCATTGGCGCGATGGTCTTTGGCGGCACCGACACGGCCCGGATTGCGCTGAACGAGTCCACGGTGTGGTCGGGCGAACCCAGCGATCAGCACGAGAACCCGCGCACACGCGAGCATCTGGCTGAGATTCGCACAGCCCTCTTCGAGGGACGCTACGCCGAGGCGCAGGGAATGTGCCAGAAGTGGGTGCTGGGGCGCGAGCGCAACTACGGCTCGCACCTGCCCATGGGCGATCTGTTGCTGCGTTTTGCGCCGTCTGACGCCGCAGTTACCGAGTACCGCCGCGAACTGGACATGGACCAGGCTCTTGCCCGCATCAGCTACGCCCGCGGCAAAGCGCACTACAAGACCGAGGTGTTCTGCTCGAATGTGGACCAGGTGCTCGTCACCCGGCTGTCCTGCGACACACCCGGCGGGCTCTCCTTTGACGTGGAACTCAACGGCGGGAACCTGCCCTTTGAAAGCCATGCGGAGGGCAGCGACACGCTCATCATCACCGGCAGCGCCTACGAGAAGAAGCACAGCAACGGCAGGACGGGTGTGGCTTTTCGAGGACAGGTAAAGGTTGTCGCCACCGGCGGCGAGGTAACAGCCGGGGACGGCTCCCTAAAGGTAAAGAATGCGGACGCGGTGCTCCTGCTGACGGCAATTAACACGAACTACCGAAACGCCGACGCCCCCGCATTGTGCAAGGCCCAACTGGATGCGGCCGCCGGTAAGAGCTACGAGCGGTTTCGCGACGCCCATATCACCGACCATCAGCGCCTGTTTCGGCGGGTGTCGCTCGACCTGGGCACCACAGATGCCGCGGCACAGCCGACGGACAAACGATTGGAGGCGTTCAAGGCGGGCGGTGACGACCCGCAGTTGATCAGTACTTTCTTCCAGTACGGGCGCTACCTGCTCATTGCCGGGTCGCGGGAGAACTCTCCCCTGCCGCTGAATTTGCAGGGCATCTGGAATGACAATCTCGCCTGCAACATGGGCTGGACCTGCGATTTTCACATGGATATCAACACGCAGCAGAACTACTGGCCCGCCGAGTCGTGCAACCTCTCGGAGTGCACAGAGCCGCTGTTCAACCTCATTGATTCCCTGCGCGCGCCGGGTGCCCGAACCGCGCGCGAGGCCTATGGCTGCAAAGGTTGGGTCTGCCACGTGTTCACCAACGCCTGGGGGTACACCGCGCCCGGCTGGGGGCTGGGCTGGGGCATTCACGACACCGGCGGGGCCTGGCTCGCCACGCACCTGTGGGACCACTACGCCTTCACGGGAGACAAGAAGTTCCTGGCGCAACGGGCCTATCCGATACTGAAGGAATCGGCCGAGTTCTTCCTGGACTACATGGTCGAGGACCCGCAGCACCATTGGCTCGTGACCGGCCCGGCCTCCTCGCCGGAGAACTCCTACACCGCGCCCGACGGCAAGGTTTGCAGCGAGTCCATGGGCCCCACCTGCGACGCTGTGATTGTGCGGGAACTGTTCACCGCGTGCATCGAATCCAGCCGCGCACTCGGCATGGACGATGACTTCCGCGCAAAGCTGGAGACCGCGCGGGAGAAACTGCCGCCGTTGCGAATCGGCAAACACGGCCAGTTGCAGGAATGGCTCGAGGATTTCGAGGATGCCATCCCCAATCACCGGCACATGACGCATTTACTGGCGCTGTATCCCTTTGACCAGATCACCGCGCTAAAGACGCCTGACCTTGCCAAGGCGGCGCGCGTTTCCATGGAACTGCGTTCCAAACGCGCCGACTGGGAAGATGTGGAGTGGAGCCGGGGCAATCTCATCAATTTCTACGCACGTCTGCTTGACGGCGAGGCCGCGCTGGACAGCGTGCGCCTGCTGCTGAGCAAGCTGTCCGACAAGAACCTGATGACCGTGTCCGTGGCCGGCATCGCGGGCGCTCCGGAAAACATCTTCGCCATTGACGGCAACACTTCCGGCACGAACGGCATTGCCGAAATGCTGTTGCAGAGCCATGGCGGCGAGATCAGCCTGCTGCCCGCGCTGCCCAAGGCATGGCCCAACGGCAAGATAAGCGGTCTGCGCGCACGCGGCGGCTATGGCGTGGACATTGCATGGAAAGACGGCAAACTGACGGAGGCTGTCATCCGCGCCGACCGGGACGCCACCTGCACGGCACGGACCGCAGGGGCTGTGCACATCATGAAGGGTGCCAATGCGGTAAAGGCGGAGTTACCGGAGCCGACCGTCGTCCGGTTTTCGGTCGTAACGGGCGAAAGCTACCGCCTGTTGTGTGGCAAAGAATGATTTCTGATTGAACCGTTGGCGGAATGCCAGGGAGTGTCACTATGAGCCCATCCAAGAGTTCCCCTCGTTCACAAGTTACACTTGGGAACGCACTTGTCCGCGAAGCGTTGCTTCGCAGCGCCGGGGCATGGCCCCGCCGAAGAAAAGCGGCGGCATGGCCGCGCGCACTCAAAAAGGGCAGCCTCGGGATTTGGGCGGTTCCCTTTCTACTGGGACTCGCGGGCAGCTTATGCGCCGCCGCCAACGCGACGGCCGAACTCGTTCCGAGGGCTGGGGTGGTGTTGCATGTCTCCCCGTCGGGCACGGCAGACGGGGACGGCAGCGAGGCCAAGCCGTACGCCACGCTCGAACAGGCGCGCGACCGAATGTTCGAGATAAACAGGCAAACCGGAATTCTGGACGGTGGCCTGACGGTCCTTGTGCACGGGGGAAAATACATCGTCCGCAACACCTTTGTGCTGGGTCCGGAGCATTCAAGCTCCTTTGAAAAGGTGCCCATCGTTTACCGCGCGGCCGACGGTGAAGCGCCGGTGTTCTGCGGTGGCGCCTCGCTGAAAGATTTCGTGCCGGTAACAGACTCCGCCGTTCTGGCGCGGCTACCGGAAGAGGCGCGGGGCAGGGCAATGCAATGCGACCTGAAAGCACAAGGCGCGGAGGTGCCGCAGGGCCCCCTCATGCTCGGCGGCATGGGCAGCGGCAACGGGTTCAAGACGCATCCCGTGCCCGAACTGTTCTTCAACGGCGAACCGATGACCATGGCGCGCTGGCCCAACGAGGACATGATGCACGTGATGGACACCTGCGTTCAGGATGGCCACCAGGTCATCGGCATCCCCGGAAGCAAGGTTGGGCGCTTTGTGTATGAGGGCGACCGTCCCGCCCGCTGGAAGGACGAGAAAGACGCCCTGCTTTATGGTTACTGGTTCTTCGACTGGGCCGACTCGTATGAACGCATTGCTGGAATTGACACGGACAAGCACGAGATCACGCTGGCCGAACCGCCGCACACCTACGGCTACCGCAAGGGCGCGCGCTACTACGCGGTCAACCTGCTCTCCGAGATGGATCAAACGGGAGAGTGGTACTTGGACCGCGCGAACAGCCTGCTCTATTTCCTTCCGCCTTCCGACCCGGCAAATGCGGAAGTGACACTCTCGCTCTTCGCGGAGCCGCTCCTGCGCATGGAAGGCACGGCACGAGTCCAATTTGAGGGGTTAACCTGGGAACTGGCCAGCGGCGACGCCATACAGGTGAAGGACGGAACGGACTGCCGGTTTGCCGGTTGTATCGTGCGCCGATGCGGCGGCAACGGCATCACCATCACGGGCGGCAGGAACTGCGGCGTGTTGTCGTGCGACATCTATTCCATGGGCCGCGGCGGCACGCTGATCACCGGCGGTGACCGCAAGACGCTGACCCCCGGCGGTCACTTCGTTGAGAACTGCCACATCCATCATCTGTCCCGCATCGACCACACCTACACGCCAGCCGCCGTTGTCGACGGCGTGGGCAACCGGGTTGCCCACAACTACATGCACGACATCAACAGCAGCGCCATGCGCGTCAACGGCAATGACCACACGGTGGAGTACAACGAGGTGTGCAACGTGCTGCTGGAGTCGGACGACCAGGGCGGCGCGGACCTGTGGGGCGACCCCACCTACCGCGGCAACGTGTTCCGGTACAACTACTGGCACCACATCGGCAACTGGCGGCGCACGGGAGAGGACCTGAGTTGCGGCCAGGCGGGCATCCGCCTCGACGACGCCATTTCGGGCGTGCTCATTCAAGGCAACATCTTCTACCACTGCTCCGCGGGCAAGGCCGGATTCGGCGGGGTGCAGATCCACGGCGGCAAGGACAATCTGCTGGAAAACAACATCTTCGCCGACTGCGAGCAGGCCGTCAGCTTCTCTCCCTGGGGTGAAAAGCGCTGGGAAGCGTTCACCGGCAAGTCTATGGAATCACCGAAGATCGACGCCGACCTCTACGTGAAGCGCTATCCCGAACTGGCAAAGCTGAATGAGAATGTGGACGTTAACACACTGCGACGCAACATCGTCTGGAAGTGCGGCAAGTTCATGCTGCGCGACAAAGGCACAAACATTCAGGAGGGCAACATCCTGGACCCGGCGGACGAGAGCTTCGCCAATCCCGAAGCAGGCGATTTCACCGTCAAGCCCGACGCGCCCGCGGTGAAAGACGCTGGGTTTGTGCCCATTCCTTTTGACAATATAGGTCTGTGCAAGTCGGCATTCCGCAGTGTCCTGCCCGAGTCTGAAATCCAGGCCGCACGCGCGCAGCGATGATAACGGGCCGGTTGCATATCGTCTGCCTGGCGGTGTCCATGTCATTTGCGGCCGTCCCGGCCCATGCCGGTGTGCTGTCATTCTCCTGCGCACCGGAAAATGACCTTTTGAAGGTCGCCGTGGAATGCTGCGTGGACCTCCGGCGCCATGTCACGCCGGAGCAGGCAATCCAGTCCGCGCCGGAAGGCGGCGGCGTGCTTCTTCTCGCCGACGGCTATCCCGAAAAAACAACGGAACTCACGCCAGCGTTGTATGAGGTGGCTTCGAAGAAGCACCTTCGCCTGTATGTCGAGTATCCCGCCTCGTTGCCTGACATGACCGTCGGCCCGCCCAAGGCCACGAAACTGGAGCGCGTCGTGGTGGTGTCGGACGTGTTTGGCAATTCCCTGCGCCCGATGCGCATCGCGCAGATCAACGCCTGCCATATCCTGGAGACCCAAGCCACCGACCCTTGGCTTGTTCTGGCGAAGGTGGCGGGCGTGTACCGGGCGGTATTTGGCCTCAAGGACACGCCGTCCCTACCCGTGCTCTTCGAACACGCCAACGGCAACATTCTGGCGGCAACCACAAAATTGAGCCACTTTGTGACCGGACGCTACGGCCCCCAAGAGGCGTGGCGGGTCATTTGGGAGCGGGTGTTCCACTGGCTTCAACCGGAACAGCCCACACCCAAGCTGCGTTGGACGTCCACCGTTCGTCCATCCTATTCCCCGGATGAAGCGCTGCCGCCGGATGTCGAAGTGCGGACGCTGGCGCGCGCTGTCAACTGGTACACTGGCAGCCGGGTACTGCGGCACGCGGACTGGCCCCCGGAAGCACTCGATTGGGCGAACACGTACAACACGGTCCGGGAGAAGCCCAAAGACGCATGGCCCGCGGGCAATGGCGCGCTGGGCATGCTGGAGGGTTTCAGTTCCACAATCCTGCTTGACGGCAGCCAACCCATGCGCTACGCCGTGCGCAACGACTGCATGAACGAGGCGGCCATGGCCCTGGCCTTCGCGTGGGCGGTCGACGGAGCTGACATTCGCGCGGGAACCTCGCGCAAGCTACTGGACTATGTCTACAGGGATTCCATTCTTGCCCAGGGGCCGCGCGCCAATCCCCGAAGCCCCTCGTATGGCTTGGTGGGCTGGGCACTGGACAACCCCGGAAGTTACTGGGGCGACGACAACGCACGGGCCATGCTGGCCGGCATGGCCACCGCCAGTCTGCTCAAAGAATCCCGCTGGAACGAAGCGCTGACCCGGTGCCTGCTGGCAAACTTCCGCACGACGGACGCAAAGGGTTTTCGGGAGTCCTGCGTGACCGAGAAACAGCTTGCAAAGCGGGGATGGGAATCTTACCGGGATGCTTCGCAGGTCCAGTATTCCGCCCATTACGAAGGCTGGCTCTGGGCCTGTTTTCTGCGAGCCTACAAGCAGACCGGCTTTGCACCGTTTCTCGAAAAGAGCAAAACCGCCATTGGCATGCTGATGGCGGCCTACCCCGAAAAATGGGAATGGGTGGTGCGCAGTTCACAAATCGAGCGGGCCCGCGCGCTGCTGCCGCTGGCATGGCTGGTTCGTGCTGAGGACACGCCCGAACACAGGCGCTGGCTGCGGACGGTGGCGCAAGACCTCGTCGCCTCACAGGGCGTCAGTGGAGTAATTCGCGAAACGCTGGGCGGGGTCAGGCAGGCCGTGGAATCGAACGCCGCCTACGGCACCGGCGAAGTGTCCCTGCTCCAGCAGGACGGCGACACGCTGTGCGACTCGCTCTACACCTGCAACTTCGCGCTCATCGGCCTGCATGAGGCGGCCGCAGCCACGGGTGATGCGTTTTACCGCGATGCCGAGGACAAACTGGCCCGGTTCCTCTGCCGCATCCAAATCCGTTCGGAATCGCATCCGGAACTGGACGGCGCGTGGTATCGCGGTTTCGATTTTGAAAAGTGGGAGTACTGGGCCAGCAACGCCGACTGGGAATGGGGTGCGTGGTGCACCGAATCCGGCTGGGGAACGCCCTGGATCGCAAGCACGCTGGCGCTGCGGCACATGAGCACCTCGCTGTGGGACCTGACTTCCGACGTCAAACTTGCGGAAACGGTGGAGACTTACCGTGCGACGATGCTGGAACGATAGCGCGGCCATGAACGTGCACCTACCGAAAGACCCTGAGCGCAAAGGGTTGTGGAAGATCCTCCTGGCCGGGATGGTATTGCTTTCCGCATGGGTGCCCCTTGCGGCGGCCATGCCGCCGGAGGAAATCCTTGCGGACTGGCGGGCGCAGGACGGGCTGGACAAGGGAAGATCCTGTCCGGATGCGGCAAGGCGGGTCATCAATGAGCTGGGTGATGCGGCACAAGCGCTGAAGGCGCGCGCCGATGGGCTGTCCATACCGAACGATGCGGGCTGGGCGGCACTGTATACGGAAGCCTGCGAGATGCGGCGCGCGACGCGGCTGGAAAGGATGCGCGCCGCCTTTCCCGCCATCGTGTTCACAGAACATTATGACTTGGGCGGGTCCCACTACGCGTACACCGAGGGACAGTCGGACGCGCAGAATGAATGGCATTTCGAACCGGGCGCGAGTCTGTGCGTACTGAACACAGACAGTCTTTACGGCACCGTGGAGACACTTCTGGACGACCGCACGGGTGTCATCCGGGACCCCGACGTGTCGCGTGACGGGCGGCGCATTCTCTTCTCGTGGAAGAAGTCCCTCAACGGAGACGACTACCACCTGTACGAGATGAATGTGTCCGACCGGGCGGTGCGGCAGGTCACCTCGGGGCTGGGCTTTGCCGACTACGAGGGGGTCTACCTCCCCAGCGGGGACCTGCTCTTCAATTCAACGCGCTGCGTGCAGACGGTGGATTGCTGGTGGACGGAGGTGAGCAATCTATACACCTGCGCGGCGGACGGGCGTTTCCTGCGGCGTGTCAGCCATGACCAGGTGCACACGAACTATCCCACCGTCACTCCTGACGGGCGCGTCATTTACACGCGCTGGGATTACAACGACCGGGGGCAGATCTATCCGCAGGGATTGTTTCAGATGCATCCGGACGGCACTTTTCAGACGGAATGCTACGGCAACAACTCGTGGTTCCCGACGAGCATACTCCATGCGCGCGCCATCCCCGGCACGGGCAAGATTGTCGCCATTTTCGCCGGGCATCATACCCCGCAGAAAGGCTGGCTGGGGATTCTCGACCCGGGCAGGGGCAGACAGGAAAACGGCGGTGCCCAGCTCATTGCGCCGCTGCGCCCCACCGAAGCGGTGCATGTCGATGCCTACGGCCAGACCGGGGATCAGTTCCAGTACCCCTATCCCGTCGGCGAGACCGAGTTCATTGTCGGCTTCAGGCCCGAGGGTTCCCCGGCACCCTTCCGCATCTACTGGATGGACCAGGACGGCCGCCGTGAACTGCTTGCGTGGGACGCGGCGGTTTCATGCAACCAGCCCGTGCCGCTGGCCGCAAGGCCCGCCCCCCACGAACGCCCCGACATGGTGGATTACGGGAAGGATTCAGGGGTCTTCTATATTCAGGATGTGTATCAGGGTCCCGGGTTGGCGGGGGTTCCAAGGGGCACGGTGAAGCGGGTACGCGTGGTGGCGCTGGAGTATCGCGCCGCCGGTGTCGGCTACAACACCAACAAGGGCCCGGCTGGCGGCGCGCTGATCAGCACGCCTGTCTCCATCGAGGGCACGTGGGATGTCAAGAAGGTACTGGGCACGGCCACGGTGTACGAGGATGGCTCGGCCTGTTTTACCGTGCCGGCGAAGACGCCCGTCTACTTTCAACTGCTCGATGAAAGGGGCGACGCCGTGCAGACCATGCGCAGTTGGTCGCAGTTGCAACGGGGCGAGCATCTCGCCTGCGTGGGGTGCCATGAGAGCAAGAACGCCGCGCCACCGCCCTATAAGCGGCCCATGGCCCTGCGGGTCGGACCGCAGGAACTGTACCACGGGCAGGACGCGCCCAGGGGGTTCAGTTTTGAACGGGAGATTCAGCCCATTCTCGACAGGCATTGCATCAGGTGCCACCACGTGGCCGAGCCTGGGCGCATGGTCAATGCCTCAGGACCCATCGCGATTGCGACACCGGGTGTCGCCGTCACGCCTGAGGCGGGGAAGCCGTCCGGCGAGGACAAGACGCCCGATGAGAACGTGCGCCCGGCGTTCAGCCTTCTGGGGGGCCCCGGCACATGGAGTCCGGCATACTGCTCCTTGGCAAACCGATGGGTCAACAATTGGATAAACGTGCAAGAGTCCCCTGCCCTGCTGCCCCCGTACAGCGCGGGCGCGGCAAAGAGCCCGCTGATGGCCATGCTGCGGACGGGGCACAACAAGGTGGAACTGTCCAGGGAGGAGTTGGAGAAGCTTTCGTGCTGGATTGATCTGCTGGTGCCGTGCTTTGGCGACTACACGGAAGGGCTCACCGGCGAAGGCCTAGAGCGCTACAACCATTTCCTAGCCAAGCGCAGTGCGTGGCAGAAACAGGAAGACGCCAATATAAGGGAAATGGTCGGCGCAAACTGAATCCGGTTCGCTACGGCAATGTCTGCAACGCCACCTGGTCCGGTCGTTCGAGACGGTTCTTGTAGTCCGGCCAAAGCGGACAGTTCAAATCAATCCAGGTCTTGATGCGCAGCTTTTCGTCATCGGTGAGGGTCACGTCGTGATGGCCGGCGTTGAGCACTTCCCACAGGCGGCTCTTGAGGGATCCTAGCGAGAGCGGCGGCAGCTTTTCCGTGCCGCCCGAGTTCCATCCCATGTCGGCGTAGTGCACCAAGCCCTTCTCGATGAGTGTGCGGTAGGAGACGGGCACCTTTTCCTTGTCGAGCGCGCCGCGGAAGTCGAGCCCCTTCTTGTGCGTCTCGTTGTGGCAGGAGATGCAGTGCGCATCGAGCACGGGCTGCACGACCTTCTCGAAGGAGAGGGGCACGCCTTCCCAGGAGGCGAGCGTCGGACTGAGCAGTTCCTTCGCCGCGGGCCGGTGGCCGTTGGCGGGCGTGGACAGGCGGCTTTCGTGACAGCCGATGCAGCCGCGCTTTTCGCCGGGCTGCAACTGCACCACGCTGCGCATGCGTTGCAGTTCGTTATAGTCCTTGTCGAGCGCCTCGAAGTAGAGGACCTTGCCCGCCGGAGCGGTGAAGCGTGCCGAACCGTCCTCCGCCACGGGCACCAGGCCGCAGGGCTGCTTGGCCACGTAGGTCGGCCAGCCAAAGGGTCCGCTGACCTTGTGCACCGGGGTGGCGTACCAGTCCTGGAACTCGGGGTGGTCCTTGCGGAACTCGCCGTTGGGCATCTGGTCGAGCGTGGCGCGCACCTCCTCGACGATGCGGATGTACTTCACCCGGCCGCGCTCGACGGTCGGCGAGATGCCCCGGTACACGTCCTGTAAGTAGAACTCGCCCGTCTCGGCGGCCTCCTCGAGCGGGGAGGTCAACACAGGCGGGTGCGGCCGCTTGCGGAACACGGTGGGGCACATGCTCGAGATGGCAGGGTCCATGTGCAGCAGTTCGCGGTTGCCGAAGCGGTCAATCGCATACAGGCCAAAACCTTCGCGCGGCGAATGGGCGCAAAGGAAGTAGTCCTTCGAGAGTGGGTAGCCCTCGCGGAAGCATTCGTGGTTGGGCCACATGCCGGGCCAGGGCACTTCGGGCGTTAGGCTGGTGATGGCCTTCGGGTTGGACCGCCCCTTGGACGGGTCCACCAGCGCGAGGGGCCCATTCAAATCGCCAAAGTGGGAGATGAGCGTGCAGATGTATTCCTTCGTGCCCGGCACGGGCCGTCCGTTGGCGTAGCCGTTGGGCTGGATGATGTCGTTGCCGAACACCAGTTCGGCCTGCGTTCCGTCAGGATTTATGGCCCAGATGGTGTGGCCGAAATCGGCGCCCTTGTCCTGGTACTCTGAACGCGTCCACACCAAGCGGCCGTCATCCATGACGGACGGTGCCCACTCCGTCAGGTTGGCATAGGACAGCGGATGGAATTCCGTGCCGTCAGGCTTCATGCGGAACAGGATGGACGCCTGCGGCCGCCAGCAGATGAAGCGTGACGTGCAGCGCGAACTGATGAGCGCCAGGTCGCCGTCGGGCAGCGGGGTGGGCCACAGGTCCTGGAAGGGGCCGCTGGTGAGCTGCTTCAGGTCACTGCCGTCAGCGTTCATCGACATCACGTGATAGTAACCGCCCTCCGGCAGACGATAAGAGAAGTAGATGCGATTCAGATCATAATCGGCCATGGGATTGCGCGCGATGCCCGGGCCGGACTGGAACAGTTCTTTCACCTGCGCGGTCTCGGGAACAAAGCGGTCGCCCTGCTTGGGGATATGCAACAGGCAGACACCGCCACCGGCCTTAAACGCCGAGTCAAAATAGTCGCTGTAGTTGTGCGACGGCTCGAAAGGGAAGCGCTTGATGAAGAGCAAATCCTGCATGGGCTCCAGGTCGGGCGCGCGCAGGAACAGGTTTCGCTTGGCAAGCCGCGCCTCGTAGAATGCGGCGCGTTCCGCGGACAGGTCCGGCGCGGAAGCGGCCAGCAATTGTCGTTGCCGGTTGTGGAATTCGGCGACTAAGGCGCGTTCCGCGTCCACGTTCACGCCCTGCTTTTCCAGCCGCGCGATCAAGTCCTCCATCTGCGCAAGCGTGTGGTCCAGCGGGTCATAGCGCAGCAGATGCAGTGTGTATTCGTTGCCGCCTTCCTTCACGGACAGCGTGGCCTGCGGTCCCACGGGACCCTTCGCGGCGGCAACCGGCAATAGGACCTCTTTTCCCGCCTCGAGTGCGAAGTCCGCCTCATAATCCCCGGTTGCGGCATGCACGGTCACGGGCGCGGCCCCCTGGGTCAGGCCGAAGCGCACCCGGAAGCTGCCGTCTTTGTAGGGTTCTTGCCCAATGCCCAGAGGTGAAAACTTAAACATAACCGGTCTGCCTATGGCCTCGGTGTAGCGTCCACCCATGCCCAGTCCCACGCGCAAGCCCTGCTTTTCGCAGTCGGGGAACAGCGCCATTGGCAGGCAGAACTCAAACCGGGTCAAATCCTTGTTGAAAGCGCCCTGCAAGGGTAACGGTTTCGCGTCGGACAACCGTCCGTCTTTGGTTTTGTGGACCGTGAACACCAGTCCCTTGCGCGTGACTTCGACCACACCGCAACCCTGCATGTCTGCCGAGGACACGACCGCCACATGGCTGCTCAGCAACCGGTCCGTGCTCAGGGCAAACCACACCGAATCGCCGTGCCGACCGGCCCACAGTTCACTGGTGACCAACGGCGTGGCCGCAAAATCAAAGGGATACGCCACCCGCACCGTGCCGCGGGATGCCTCGTTCCAGCAGGCGTCGCGCAGTTTCCCGTCCAGGTCAGGCGCTTCGGACAGGTTCGGCAACGGCAACGTATCGTCGCCCACGGGATGCGGGTATTCCTTGACGCGCCCGTTGTAGGGCACGAGCCGGGGGTCCACGTCCGCGCGGCCGGCCGTCTTGATCCAGGCGTATTCCTCCGCGAGGAACGCGTCTTTCACCGCGTCCGATTCGGGCGCGGAGGATACTCTGGCCGCCTCGGGCGGACCAGGCGGCGGCGGAACCAATCCGCCGCTTCCACCCTGAGCCTGCGTGATCACCGGTCCGGCAGTTGCGGCTATTTTCGCGGCCGAGGTCCATGCCTGCCCGTCCTTGGACAGCAACACCTCGAAGTCCGTCGGCATGCGGTCCGCATAGTTGCGGTTGCGGTCGCGCGAGAAAACCACCCGGTTCACGGTTGCGGCCTTGGGCAGTTCGATCTGCGCCCACTCCTCCCCCGTGCCCGCGGCGATCCAGCTCTTGCCGTTGCCATAGTTGCCGTCGTTGAGGTGCTCTACGGTGTGTTCCGCATAGCCCGACAGGCAGGACGAGGCGGAAGGTTTCGCGCCCGCGTCGCCCAGCGCCAGGTTGTCGTTCGATCCCGGCCCGTACACCTCCAGTTCGTCGATGCACGCCTGGCCGCCCGCGCTTATCGCGCGGACCACAAAGCGGACAAAGCGCGCCTCCTGCGCGGGAAACTCGACCACGTTGGGCCGGTCGGCGAACACTTCCTTCAACGGGGCTGCCGCAACACAGGGCGTGGCGCACGCGGCTCCAAGGACCAGCGCAACCAGCGCAAACACTATCCGATATCGAGCAGGCATGTTGCCTCCTTTGGACGGTAAGACTTAATGGGTATTTTGGCGGCTGGGGCCATTGGTGTCAAGGCCGCGAATGCACGGGCCGAATCAGACAGAGCCCGACACCCTGACGGTCCCCATCCAAGAGGGTATTGTTGAACCACAGAGGAACACAGAGGAACACAGTGGTCCGGCAAGCATGGGCCTCTATGGTGCTTGCTTGCAGTTCCATCTCACAGCCATAATCCTCCCTATTATTGACCCGATTTGCGGAGGCATGAATGTTTTACAAACACGACACATACGGATACCGG
>CAIJOU010000112.1 GCA_903822375.1 Candidatus Hydrogenedentota bacterium | reverse complement strand
GCTGCGTGTACTTCGCCACCGTGCTCCGCGCCAGCGAACTGCTTGCCGCCACTGTTCGCTCGCTCAATCCGCACCCCCACCTCAGACGCAATACTTCTCTAACCTTTCGCATAGTTGGTCGTTCCTTGGCACGATGTGCCGTGTCCTCTCCAGCCACCATGGCCGGAAAACGACACACCATACCCCCACACCAACAAGAATTGAATCCCCATAAGAACCGGCCGCAACCGCCCGCAATGGCCACATACGAATTCGGTGGCCGCGGCCGTTTCACCCCCTGGCCGCACATCCCGAAATAGGTGGCCGCGCTAAACCGTTTTCACCGGCCGCGCATGGCCGTTCTCATGAAGTGGCCGCACCCGAAATATGCACCTCAACGGTCGCGGGGTAAACGTTCATTATCTGGCAAGGACTTATGCGGAGTGTTGTCGGACTGCTACTCAACTTGATACCTGCGAAGTAGCGTAGCGACCAAAGAGTATTGGCCTCGACCACAGTCAACGCCAGCAGGTCTGAATAGACACCTCCGTTCCAAGATCCTGATTTAACCTTCAGAATCCCAGGTCAATAGCGGGCAGATACTAAGCTGCATCAACCGCCAGGCAAGTCTAAATTGGAGTTCCGACGGGGTCATCGGACTTTGGATGACGGCCACACGACGACATTCGGTAGTGTGAGGCGAAGAAGTCGATGTAGGGAAAGGTCCGGCAGGATAAACGTGACACCCCGTCTTCATGATCGGGTTCAAAACGGTGCCTCTTGTTCTGGAGGCATGTTCTCCTGGAGAATTTGCTTTAACGTGCTATTTTCGAGAAACGCCTTGGCCGTGGACGGATACAGCACAAGCCGTTGCTTTTCCTCGGTATTCAGATCAAGCCTGTTCCCAATCTCTTCCTGTGACGTGTCAATCTTTTCTTGCGCGCAGTTCCGCACCACAAGCACTCGGCGACACGTGTCTTTGCGCACCCCCTGCGTAAGCATCTTGTTAATATGACTGTCGCCAAAGCCGTAGCCAACAACCACGATTAGCTTGGCGTTAAGTGTTCCGTGTCGAAACGCATAGGCGTAAAAGAGATATGGATCGGCGGCCTCCAGTTTGAAATCTCTTCCGAAGATGACCTCCATCAGATCGGGCTCGACGCTCTCCACCTGTTCCAGCGAGAAGAGCTCCTTTGTGGCCCGGTTTCGCTTCCAATTGATGGACCCATGTAGTTTGTAGAGTAGAATTTGTGGTGGCGCCTCTGCACTGGGAGATTCGAATCTTTCCCAATCCCAGACGTTATTAGGTCCGTGACCCGCAAAACCTGATTCCACGCGAAAATCCGCCTTTGTCAGCCGCTCTATGCAAAGGTCGTAGTTCAGAGAAAACACATGCAGCGGATAATTGAGATCCTTCTGTAGCCTGGCAAAACCAGAGTAATAATCGCCCTTTGAAGGATCCTCTGGGCACATCCACTTTTTCAGTTCCTTCAGGATCATTCGGCGAAAGTCACGCACCCTGTCAAATCCAGGCCCCGCCAAGGCGACGAACCGAGAATTCCAGGAGGCGATGAACGGATAGAGCGGATGGAGTTCGTTCCGTTCAAGCTCGTAAAGTGCGTTGACCAATGTTTCTATATTGAATGATACACCATCCCCAAACTCCCCTCGGAGTCCAGCTTGATAGTGAATCGCGCTCTTGACATGGTTATATAGCGTCAAGAAAGGCTGCCAGCCTGAGTCATCACGAAGAAGAGCTT